>CBAAAH010000030.1:0-14657 GCA_964658865.1 uncultured Granulicella sp. | reverse complement strand
TGCGGCAATTTTGATTCGGAGGAGGCGGGGGCAAGGTCTGCATGCGCCTACAATTTCCCGCTGCGACGTTATGCGGTGGCGGTTCTAGGGTCAACGCCACTGCTCAGGCGCTGGGTGACGATCCAGGCGTATTGTGCGGCGGAAAGCGGCGCGACCCAGGCGACGGCGATGAGCAGGCCGTGGCGGATGAGAAGCCAGGGCTGGCGTGGGTACACGGATTCGATGAGGACGAGGAAGACGGTCGCGATTTGCAGCAGGGTGTTGAGCTTGCCAAGAATGCTGGGTCGAAAGTCGCGCAGCGTATTGGTAACAAACAGCAGCGTGGAGATGAGCAGGATGCCGAAGTCGCGCGCAAAGACGAGCACCGTGACATAACGCGGAACAAGGCCCATATGGGTGACGGTAAGAAAAAGGGTGCTCAGGAGGAGCTTGTCGGCGATGGGATCAAGGTACTGGCCGAGGCGTGTGCTTTGGCCGAGCTTACGGGCAATGGTGCCGTCGAGCGCGTCGGAGATGCCGGCCAGAATGAACAGCATGACCGCGATACCGTTGTGATGGTCGAGCAGGTTGATGACCAGAAACGGGATGATGAACAGCCGCAGCAGCGTGAGCAGGTTGGGCGCGGCGCGGAACTGAAGGAGAAGGGACTTCATCGCAGGGTCAAACGGATGTTAGCGCATTCTGGCAGATATTCGGCACGGGACCGCGCTGCCCAGGGGAGGGAAGGTGCCATTTGCTACTCCTTCAACGGCTGAAACAGCGTTGTGCATGAAAAGTAAAGGCACGGCGAAAGCCGTGCCCCTCAAATGCGTAAAGCGTAAATGCCTAGCGATAAAGAAACTATTCGCCGTCTCAGCGCTTGAAGATGAGCGAGCCGTTCGTGCCGCCGAAGCCGAAGGAGTTCGACAGCGCGTATTTCACTTCGTGCTCCACGGGGGTGTGCGGCACGTAATTCAGACGGCATTCCGGGTCGACGTTGTCCAGGTTCATGGTCGGCGGAACGATGCTCTTTTGCATGGCCATGAGGGTAATGCCGGCTTCCAGACCGCCCGCACCGCCCAGCAGATGGCCGGTCATGGACTTGGTGGAGGAGACGAGCAGCGTGTGGTTCAGAGCGCGCTCGCCGAAGACGTTTTCCATTGCCTTCGACTCCATGGCGTCGCCGAGTGGCGTGCTGGTCGCGTGGGCATTGACGTAGTCGATTTTGTCTGGGTGCAGGTTCGCCGATTTGAGGGCATTGACCATGGCGCGGCGGCAGCCATCGCCCTCCGGAGCCATGCCGGTCATGTGGAAAGCGTCGGAACTCATGCCGTAACCGACAATTTCGCCCAAAATGTTTGCACCGCGAGCTTGCGCGAAGTCCAATTCTTCCAGAATGAGAATGCCTGCGCCTTCGCCGATGACGAAGCCGTCGCGGTCCTTATCCCATGGGCGCGAGGCACGGGTGGGCTCGTCGTTGCGGGTGCTGAGGGCCTTCATGCTGGCGAAACCGCCGACGCATAGGGGCGTAATCGTCGCTTCCGCACCGCCGGCGATCATGACGTCTGCATCGCCACGCTGAATCGTGCGGTAGGCGTCACCGATGGCGTGTGCCGAGGTCGTACAGGCGGTCGCCGTGGCCTCATTCGGGCCCTGCGCGTTGTATTTGATGCTGACGTGGCCGGCGGCGAGGTTGACAATAGACGCCGGGATGAAGAATGGCGAAATCTTGCGCGGCCCGCCGGTCATCAGGTTGGTGTGTTCGCGCTCAATGATGTCGAACCCGCCGATGCCGGAGCCGATGTGAACGCCGACGCGCTCGGCATTGTCTGCCGTCACTTCCAGGCCGGCGTGCTGCATGGCTTCCGCAGAGGCGGCCATGGCGAAGTGGATGAAGCGGCCCATCTTGCGGGCTTCTTTCTTCTCCACGAACTGATGCACGTCGAAATCTTTGACTTCCGCGGCGAAGCGCACGGGGTGGCCTTCCAGCTCGAAGGCGGTGATTTCGGCCATGCCGCTCTTGCCCTTCATCAGGGACGCCCAGATGGCGGGAGCGGTATTGCCGATGCCACAAATCAGACCGATGCCGGTGACCACGACGCGGCGCGCCGGGATTGTGCGAACTTCTGCCACAGCTACTTTGCCTTTGCGTGTGCTTCGATGTAGTCGGTTGCGTCCTTGACGGTCTTGATCTTCTCGGCGTCTTCGTCGGGAATCTGGATGTCGAAGGCTTCTTCAAACTGCATCACGAGTTCGACTACATCGAGCGAATCCGCACCGAGGTCTTCTTGAAAGCTGGCACCGGGCGTAACTTCCGCCTCATCCACCTGCAGTTGTTCCACAATGATGCTTTTGACCTTCTCGTCGACTGCTGCCATGATTCTTCGTTCTCCTGAACCTGAATAGTGTGTCCTTCGAACACTTTGCCTGAGACGCCAAATGGGCCGATGGCGTTTACGCGTGTGACTGCGGCGGCGAAAGTTGCCGCGCCCGGGCACTCACGCAGTGTACAGGGGACACGGGCGCGAGGCCAGCGCAGGCGGCTATTTCCGTGGCACCAGCTTGATTTCGAAGATGGCGGGCCACTGCTTGCCGGTGACGAAGAGCCGGTCGTGGGCTGCGTCGTAGGCGATGCCGTTCAACACGGATTCGGCGTTGACGCGCTGATTGTCGGGCAGGATGCCGTGCAGATCGATCCAACCGACGATTTTGCCGTCGCGCGGCGAGATGCGGGCGATGCGGTCGTCGTGCCATACGTTGGCGTAAATTTCACCTTGGACGAACTCCAGTTCGTTGAGCTGGTCGATCGATTTTGCGCCGTCATGCACGGTGATGTGACGGGTTTCCTTGAACGTTGCGGGGTCTCGAAAGCGCAGCGTCGCGGTGCCGTCACTGGTGATGATGCTGGTTTTGTCGCGGGTCATGCCCCAGCCCTCGCCGGTGTAGGTGAACTGGCGGATGGGGCGAAAGGTGAACCGGTCGTAGACGAAGCCGGTGTGGGTCTGCCACGTCCACTGGTATAGGTTGGGGCCCCAGTCGACGATGCCTTCGCCGAAGTATTGCGGTGCAATGGCGTGCTGCTGCACGGGGTTTCCGGTGGACGGCGCGTTGGCGAGCAGCAGGCTGTGACCTTCCATGCCGGTGCCCTCGTAGAACAGGCCGTCGAGGAAGAGGAAGCCCTCGGTATAGCTCTGGGTACTGTGCGGGAACTTGTTGACGACCTGATAGCCGTAGACAGGCGGCTTTTGCGCCGGTGCGGCGGTGGCGGCAGCGAGGGTAAAGTAGGCGAAAGCAAAGCGCGCGAGGGTCACGTTGACAGCTTAGACGGTTTAGTGCGGTAGATGAAGCGGTGTGATTACGAATGGACCTGCCTTCAGCGCGCTGGCCGCGTAGAGCTTTCCCCGGGGTGTTCAAGGATTCCACGGCTCCAACCGTGGATACGCGAACCCTCCGAGTATGAGGCTCGGAGGGTTGCGTTGAAGGAGGTGATGGTGGAGTGCAACCCTTTTGGGTTCGCTACCGCGGTTTCGCGATGCAGGTGCCGGGTGAAGTCATTCTCGCCCTGCTCGCGAAGTTGGCTGTTCTGCTTGTATTACTGAAGTAGAGTAGCCGGTCATCCACAACTCCCTTCGCCGTGCCACCGGCGGAGGTACTGATGAAATCTATCAAATAAATCGGCGGCTCCGTCACGTCCAACAGTGTTCTTTGCCGCTGGTGATACCCGACTAGCCGAAGAGGGTGGGTGCGGGTTCAGGGACCGGCAGGCCAGGTGCGCCGCCATCACAGCGAGGGCACTTGCGCTGGTGGACGCGGATGCCCTCTTCACCGTATTCGTATCCGCAGCCGGGGCGCTGGCACTGCAGCACGTAGACGCTCTGGCCGTCCATGCCGCCGTCGACCCAATCGACCTTGCGCAGGACTTTTTGCCGCTGGCGGTTGACTGTGCCGGGCCGTGTGGATTGTGCTTCCGCCAAAGGTGCTCTCCGTTGCGGGTTGGACGTTCCGAGTGTCGAGTTGCGGGATTGCGAGGAACCTACCCAGAACTCTCAACCCACAACGCTCTTCCCTACAATCATCCTATGACTTCTGACACCACCTACGATGTTGCCGTATTGGGTGCGGGCGCCGCGGGCATGCTGTGCGCGGCGGAGGCGGCAAAGCGTGGGCGGCGCGTGCTGCTGATCGATGCCGGCGAGCGAGCGGGGCGCAAGATCCTGATCAGTGGCGGCGGCCGCTGCAACTTTACGAACATGCACTGCACGCCGGCGAATTTCGTGTCGGAAAACCCGCATTTCGCCAAGAGCGCGCTAGCGCGGTACACGCCGCAGGACTTCATCGCGCTGGTGCGGAAATACCGGATTCCGTTCCACGAAAAGACGCTGGGGCAGTTGTTTTGCGATGGCTCGGCGCAAGCGATCGTCACCATGCTGGAAGCGGAATGCCGCGATGCGGGCGTGGAAACGCGCATGCGCACGCAGGTGCTGGGTGTCGCGCGCGACAGCGACGGGTTTGCCGTGCGGGTGCTGAACGGCAGCGTCCGCGCAAGGGCCGTCGTCGTGGCGACAGGCGGTTTGTCGATCCCGAAGATGGGCGCGACCGGCGTGGGCTATGACATCGCGCGCGAGTTTGGGCTGCGCATTGCGGAGCCCCGGCCCGCGCTGGTTCCGCTGACGTTTCACGGTGAAGATGCGGAGCGTTGGGCGGACCTGTCCGGTTTGTCGGCAGAGGTGGTGGCAAGGGTCGAGGGTGGCGCAAAAGGCAGGCGAACCACGCCGGCCTTTCGTGAAAAGATGCTCATCACGCATCGTGGCCTGTCCGGTCCGGCGGTGCTGCAGGTGTCGTCGTACTGGAAGGCAGGCGAGCGGGTGCAGTTTGACCTGGTGCCGGATGCGGCGGTCTTCGATCCCATGTTGGACGCACGCGCCGTGCGGGACGACAACACCGCGTACGGCCTGCTACGAGAGCGGCTGCCGGCACGCATGGCCGAGCGTTGGCTGCGGCTGAACCTGCCTGCGGACTGGAAGAACGCGTCCATCGCAAAGCTCGAATCTGCCCTGCACACATGGACGCTGACGCCCGGCGGCGACGAGGGCTACGCCAAGGCCGAGGTGACCGCCGGCGGCGTCAGCACGTCCGAGTTGGACAGCACGACCATGCAGGCGAAGCAGATGCCCGGGCTTGCGTTCATCGGCGAGGTGGTGGATGTAACGGGACACCTGGGCGGCCACAATTTTCAGTGGGCGTGGGCAAGCGCGGCGGCCGCGGCGCGGGCGGTTTAGCTCCGTGTGATGAGCCTGCGCGACCTGCGATTCCAGTAAGTCAGCAGCATAACGGCGATGAGGATCAGCGCCGTCGTTAGGCCGGTCCAGATGCCGAAGATACCGAGTGGCCCGAGGCTGGCTGCAGCGTGAGTGTTGACACTGCCGGTGTCGAAGCCAACCCCGTGGAAGCCGAGCAGGATGCCGAGCGGCAGGCCTACCACCCAGTAGCCCACCAGATTTGCCAGCATGGGTACGCGGGTGAGCGCCATGCCGCGCAACGCGCCGGTCAGGATGATCTGCACGGCGTCGAAGATGGCGAAGAGTGCGGCCAGCGCAAGCAGTGGGCGAATAAGCGTGGCGATGATTTCGTCGTGCGTATACAGCGCGGC
The DNA here is from genome assembly GCA_964658865.1 of uncultured Granulicella sp. Classification (GTDB taxonomy): domain Bacteria; phylum Acidobacteriota; class Terriglobia; order Terriglobales; family Acidobacteriaceae; genus Terriglobus. Next base: position 9,028 of record CBAAAH010000030.1, on the reverse strand, counting down.
GAGTGGACGCGGAAAAACGAGAAAGATCGTCGCTGTGCAGAGCATGAAGCCGATACCCAGCGCGAGTGCAAGGATGGCGGCCCGGCGGGCCTTTGCAGGGTCCGCGGCACCCAGCGCGTGACCCACGGAAACAGCGGCCGCCGCGGAGATGCCCAGTGGCACCATGTACGCCATGGCCGCGTAGTTCAGCGCGATCTGGTGCGCAGCAAGCGCGTCGGCGGAGATACGGCCAGCGAGTACGGTCGCAACGGCAAATGCTCCGACTTCCAGCAGCAGTTGCGATGCGACAGGAAGGCCGAGCTTGAGCAATCGCCGCAGTTCCCGCAGGTGCGGACCGGCCCAGTGGGCAAACAGCGGGTGTCCGCGGCTACGCTCGTGGTGCCACGCGAAGCCGAGCAGCATGACTGCCATCAACACGCGCGCCAGCACCGTAGACAGCGCGGAGCCGCGCACACCCATGGCCGGCAGGCCGAGTTTGCCGTTGATGAGCACGTAATTCGCGCCCCAGTTCACCAGATTTGCAAAAACGAACGTGAGCGTGATGACGCGGACCTGGCCGACGGCCTGCAGATAGCGGCGGGTGGCGGCATACAGCAGCAGCGGCAGTGTGCCCCACAGCAGCACGCGCAGGTAGCCGGCGGCGGGTGCGACGAGTTCCGGTTGCACGCCAAGGTGTCCGGCGTTGACGGCAAGCAGGTACAGCAACGCCATGAGCAGTGGCGATGCGGCCAGCGCAAGGTAGACACCCTGCGCAAGCCAGCGGTGGCATGCGTCGAAGTCGCCTTCGCCGAAGCTGCGCGCAATGACGGTATCGAGCCCGAGCAACAGGCCCAAGCCGAAGAGCGACGGCGCGTAGTAGAGCGCGTTGCCCAGCGCGACGGCACCGATGGCGGCAGGGCCAAGCCGGCCCACCATGATGACGTCGACGACACCCTGCAACATCCAGCCAAGCTCCGCCAGGGCGACGGGAATCGCGAGCCGCACCATGGCAGTCAGCTCTTGCCGGTACAGATCGCGCGTGGCGTGGGTAGAGGGCATCCTGCGATTCTACGGATGGGGCTGGTGGCATGCCCGGGTTCAGGGGAGAAAGAAGATAAATAACCCTGGAGTGGTAATGGAGCAGGAAGTCAGGCTGCCTATGTCGTACGTGAAGGCGATAGGGGGCGGGCCATGATGGCGTCATGGCATGTGGTGGTGCCGACGGTGAAATAGCGTTCGCCGACCCGGGCAAAGCCTGCCTTTTGATAGAAACGGATGGCCTCGTGATTCTTGCCGTAGACACCGAGGAGCAGACGCGTGTAGCCCTGCTCGATTGCGCTGTCGATGGCCTGTTGCATGAGCGCCCGGCCCATGCCGATGCCCTGAAATCGATGGAGCAGATAGATGCGGCGAAGTTCATAGTCGCCGGCAGCGGGGTCTGGCACAGGCAGGTCGGGAGCGGTGCACAGGGCGTAGCCGAGGGGTGCGTGGCCGGTTGCGGACTCGGCAATCCATGCACGGTTTGCCGGCTCTGCCAGGTACTTTGCGTATGCCGCTGCAGAGTGGTTCCCGACACAGTGTGCAAGGATGTCCGCGCCGTCGAGGTCACCCGCGTAGCTCTCGAGAAAGCTGGCGCCGCCAACGAGGGAAAGCATCGGCTCATCGCCGGGCCGGCATGGGCGAAGGTGGAAGCTGGGCATCGACGCACTGGACATAGGCACCAAGGATACCAACGCGTGCAGGCAGTGTGGCGGGACGAACATTGTCTGGCGTGCGTCGTCGTGCGGTGGCAAAATGCAGCGTCCTCTTGCCGGTTCGCGGCGACCGATGAGGCGGTGACGCCATCCATGCTGAGATGACGAAAGCAGTCGCCAAACGCACGGCAGCACCACGGACACAGGCCGCTCCACCGCACGAAGCCGCAAATGACGTAGCGGCACCCGGCATGAGCGAGCCGGATGCGAAACGTATTCCTGCCGACGCACGACAGAAAACAAGCAAGGCGGCAGTGACGGCGGAAAAGAAAGTCGGAAGAGGCAAGAAGGGGATCTCTGGCGTGGCCGCGAAAAGAGACGGCGCGACGCTGGGACACGATGAGCGTGCGGCGCGGGAGAAGGCCGCGGCTGCAGCCCTTTCGCCGGAGTTGACGGAGAAATTGCGTGTGCTCGCGGGCAATGACCGCGTGACGGTGCGACGCGATGGTGCACCATCGGCCAAGGGAAAAACCGTCGTGTACTGGATGCAGCGGGCAGAGCGCGGCGTGGACAATGCCGCGCTGGATTGTGCGATTGCGGTAGGCAATGAGCTTGGGCTGCCGGTGGTGGTTTACTTTGCGGGTGTCAGCAATTTTCCGCATGGCGTGCTGCGCGGGTATGTGTTTTTGAACGAGGGTTTGCGCGACGTGGAGCAGGACCTGGCCGAGCGCAATGTGAGCTTCGTGCTGCGCAATGCGCCGCGCGAAGACTGGCTTACTTTTTTCAACGATGCCGAGGCAGCGATCGTCATCGGCGATGAGAACCCGATGCGTGTGCCGGATGGTTGGCGGCGGCATGTTGCCGAAAAAATCGACGTCCCCTTCTGGACCGTGGATGCGGATGTCATCGTGCCGATGAAGCGCTTTGAAAAAGCGCAATATGCGGCATACACCATGCGGCCAAGGCTATGGAAGATGCTGCCGGAATATGTGGAGTCGTATACCAATCCAAAGGCGCTGCATGCATGGAAGCGCCCGAAAAACTTTGTTGTGGACGACCCGGCGGACGATATGACCGCAGGCTGGAAAGACCTGGACCGCAGCGTTGGCGGTGTGCCGGAGTTTACCGGCGGGGCACATGCGGCGGCGGCCCGCTTGCAGCTTTTCTGCGGCAAGATGCTGGGCGGCTATGCGGAGACGCGCAATCATCCGGAGGTGGATGGAACCTCTCAAATGAGCCTGTATCTGCATTACGGACACATCAGCCCACTCCGCATCCTGCTCTCGGTTGAAGACGCCGTGGCAAAGAATCCGTCGCTGCGCGAAAGCGCCGACAGCTTTTTAGACGAAATGGTCACGTGGCGCGAGTTATGCGTGAACTATGTCAAGTACAACCCGCACTACGACGATCCGGAATGCGCGGAGCCGTGGGCAATAACGACCGTACAGAAGCATGCGCATGACGTGCGCGACCCCACGTACACCGTGGCACAGATGGAGCGCGCCGAAACCTACGACGAGCTATGGAATGCGGCGCAGCGGCAAGGTATTCGCCATGGATGGATGCATAACTACCTGCGCATGTACTGGGCGAAAAAGATTCTGGAGTGGTCGCCGAATAACCGGGAAGCGATGAAGACGGCGATTTATCTGAACGATAAATATTTCATCGACGGACGTGACCCGGGCGGCTACGGCGGCATCGCATGGGCAATTTACGGTAAGTTCGACCGTCCGTGGGGAGAGCGTAACATCTTCGGGAAAATCCGCTATATGAGCGGTGCAAGCACGGGAAAGAAATTCAACTCGAAGTTATATATTGAGCAGAATCCACCGCTGGAACACCCGGCTGCCGCAACTAAATCAAGGCGAAACCGAGATCCCCGTTGACGATGCCTGAGACCGCGGCAAGCGCGTCTTTGATGGCGTCCTCTGCAGCGATTTCATCGATCCCGGCTTCCGCGTCCAGCGCCATCCGGCATCAATCACCCCAGGGTGCGTTTGAGCGCATTGTTGCGGAGTCTCGGCTGGTGATAGATTCGAGAAAAGTCATACGCTACATCGTTTCAGGCAAGGTCGTGCGCAGCTAGCGCCGGCTTGCCCCGGACGGAGCGACCCTGAAGAGTCGCGTTGCCGGACCAACGTTATGTTCACTCGGCGCTTTCTTCCCCACGTCGATCTGGAAGGGATATCCCGTTGCAGCGGCGCACGTGTGCGCTTGCGGCGGCACCCGGTTTGTCTTGGCCCTGTTTCGATTCCAATTCGGACGACGGCACGACGGCGCGATCACCCGCCGCAGGAGCAATGCCCTGTGGACGCCGACGGCACTGCTGCTGGCGGTAACGACCCCGCTTGCGGCAATGCTTCCGCTGCACGGCAGCGGTTTGGGGCAGACGGACACCACCGGACAGGCTGCGACAAAACAGGCGATCCCCGCGCAGCGGCGCGCGGCGCAGTTTACCCGCGGACGCGTGAGCCCACCGGTGGAAGCGCGTAGCACCGATGCGTTTGGCGCGGCGGCATTCCAGGCGGCCCGCGAGCAGCAGGCCGGCATGACCGCCGCGGCAGCGCGGCGCGCGGCGGATGCGGCGCGGATCTCGCCCTCGCTGCTGACCGGCCGACCGACAGCGGATGCGACTTCCCTTTCGACCGCGTGGCAGGCCGTGGGGCCGATGCAGGTGTCGACCGCGGCGTACGGCCTGGTGACCGGCCGCGTGACGGCGGTGGCGATCGACCCGGCCGACACGACCGGCAACACCGTGTACGTGGGCACGACCGGTGGCGGCGTGTGGAAGAGTACCAATGCCAACGGTCCAACGGCGTCCGTCTTATTTACACCGCTCACCGATACGCTGCAGGTCTTCACCGCCAACGCGGGCAGCAGCGCAACCGCATCGCTGTCGATCGGTGCGCTCAGCATGCGGCCGGGCGGCGGCGTTCTGCTGGCCGGCACGGGCGACCCCAACGACGCAACGGACAGCTATTACGGCGAGGGCATTCTGCGCTCGGTCGACGGTGGCACCACGTGGACGCTGGTGCGGCAGTCCAACGACGGCGCGGCCGGAAACCACAGCTTTACCGGCGAAGGTTTTGCCGGCTTTGCGTGGAGCACGACGAACACCAGCCTGGTGGTGGCGGCGGTGTCGTCCTCGGCCGAAGACGCGTTTGTGGGCGGCAGCACCGCGGGTGCGAGCGCGCGCGGCCTGTACTTCTCCACCGATGCCGGTGTGACATGGCAAATGAGCACGATCAAGGACGGCTCGCAGGTGATGCAGCAGCCGTCGGACACTTTCAGCGCGACGTATGAGGGCAACGCCGCGACGTCGGTGACGTGGAACCCGGTCCGGCAGAAGTTCGTTGCGGCGGTGCGCTTTCACGGGTATTACGAATCGACCGACGGCGTGACGTGGATGCGCGAGACAAACCAGCCTGGCGCAGGTCTGACCGCCTCTGCATGCCCCACGCGGCCAGGCACGACAGGGCTGACAAACTGCCCAATCTTTCGCGGCGTCGTCACGGCACAGCCCCTCTCCGGTGATACGTTTGCGTTGACGGTAGACGGCAGGAACAACGACATCGGCCTGTACCAGGACCCTTGCGCCAACACAGGCACGGCGTGCGCGAACGGCACCATGTTGTGGACCAATAAGCTGCCGAGCACGGCGCTGGAAAACGGCTCCGGCATGATTGCGCAGGGCGACTACAACCTGGCGCTCAGCGCGGTGCCGGCAGCGACCTCGCTCAGCATCAACGACACGCTGCTGTTCACCGGCGTGGGCGATCTGTTCCGCTGCCGGCTGTCGGACGGCTGCGTCCAGCGCAACACCACCAATGCCACGACGAACTGCGCCGCGCCGGCCAGGGTCGCGCCGTACCAGCACGCGATTGCGTATGAAGTGAACACGTCGAACACGGCGACGCCGCTGCTGTTCTTCGGCAACGACGGGGGCCTGTGGCGGTCGACGGATGGCGTGTACGAGCAGGCGGCCGCGTGCTCTGCCGATGACGCAACGCATTTCGACAACCTGAACGGCGCGCTTGGGTCGCTGGCCGAGGTGAGCGGCCTGAGCACGCACCCGACCGACGGCGGCATCGGCCTGGTGGCTCTGGGTGCGCTGGGCAGCGCGGCGTCCACCACGTCGTCGTCGGCCGGCGCGTTTCAAACGGTGTGGGCGCAGATGGGCACGGGCGAGAGCGGCAACGTCGCCATCGACCAGGCGAGCCCGGCGAACTGGCTGCTGCAGTCCGGCACCGGCGTGTCGCTGTACCGCTGCACCAAGGGTGCGGCCTGCACGGCAACAGACTTTACCGGGGTGCCGGCGATCGGCGCGACGCAGGTGAACGGCGATGCCGAACTGACCGACGCGCCCGCGCTGCTGGACCCGGCGCTGAACACAAACGTCATCGTCGGCACCTGCCGCGTGTATCGCGGACCGGCCAACGGCGGCTCCGCCTGGACAGGTGCGACCGCCATCAGCACGCCGCTCTCCGGGCCGGCGAACTCGGTGTGCGCTGCGTCGAACGGCTTGATCCGGTCGATCGGCGCGGGCGGGCAGACGGGGCTGACGAGCAGTGCCGCGACCAGTGGATCGCCGGTGCTGTACGCCGGCCTGGCGGGTGCGAACGACGGCGGCGGCAATGCGTTTGGAGGGCACTTCTACAAGACCACGCAGGGCAATCTGGCCAACGGCAGCACCCAGTGGACCGACGTGACGATGGGGACGGTGACCAACGACACGGCCAACGTGGGCCGATTCAATCCCCTGAGCGATGACGTTTCGTCCATCTCCATCGACCCGAACGACCCCACGGGGCTGACGGTCTACGCGACGATCATGGGCTTCAACACGCCGTCGGTGTACCGCTCCACCGACGGCGCAACAAGCTGGACGAGCGTGACGGCGAACCTGCCGAACGCGCCGGCAAACGCCGTGGTGGTGGACCCGAACGACAGCAAAGTGGTCTACGTCGCCATGGATGCCGGGGTGTACGTGACCAGCGACGTGACGACGTGCACGGCGGCGAACGCGCAGTGCTGGAGCATCTACGGCACGGCGCTGCCGAATGCGCCGGTAACGAAACTAGTCGCATCGGTGGCGTTCGCATTGCCGGGCAGCGCGGGTGTCGGTGTGCTGCGCGCAGGCACCTATGGCCGAGGCATCTGGCAGATTCCGCTGCTCACGGCGGGTCAGTCCGCGCGTGCGATTGCGACCCTGTCGCCTACCTCACTAAACTTTGGAACGCAGAACGGGGGAACCACCAGCGCGTTTCAGAATGTGACCGTGACGAACACCGGGAACGCACCGTTGACGGTGTCGCGTGTGTCGGCCAGCACTGGTTTTATCGAAACCGACACCTGCGCCGGAGCGACGCTGGCGCAGGGCGCGACGTGCAGCGCGCAGGCGGCGTTTGCGCCAACGACGGCGGGCGCGCAGACGGGAACGCTGCAGGTTTATGGCAACGTGCTGGGCGGCTATGCCTCTGTCGCGCTCAGCGGCACGGGCGCGGGCACGGCAACGGTGCTGCTGACGCCATCGCCGCTGACGTTCGGCGATACCGCGGTGAAGGCGACCTCCGCCGGGCAGACCCTGACCTTGACCAACAACGGGAACCTGTCCGCGACGCTGCAGGTGCCGACCGTGAGCGGCGATTTTCACCTCTCCACCACGACGTGCGGCACAACGCTGGCCGCGTCGGCAAGCTGCACATTGACCGTGACGTTTACGCCCGTTACGTCGGGTCTGCGCATCGGCTTGGCGCAGTTGACCGACAACACCGGCACCCACACCGTGACGCTGAGCGGCAACGGCATCGCCGGCGTGCTGACGGCATCGCCCACCTCGCTGACGTTCGCGGACACACCGCTCAACCAGTCCAGCGTGGGCAAAAAGGTGTCGGTGCTGAACACGGGCAACGGGCCGCTGCAGATTGGCGCCATCACGGTGAGCGGCGACTTTAGCGAGAACGACAATTGCGCCAACACAACGTTGGCCGCCGGCAAAAGCTGCACCGTCACGATCAACTTTCTGCCGACAGCTTCGGGTGCGCGAACCGGCACCATGGTCATCGCGTCGAACGCGAACAGCACTGCCGGCAGCACGACCACCATCGCGCTGAGCGGCAATGGCCAGGGCGCATTCAACATTGTGCTGACGCCGACCGCGCTGACCTTCGGCACGGTGTTCGTCTCGGCAACGTCGGCAGTGCAGAACATTACGATTTCCAACACCGGCGCAAGTACCGGCAAGCTGGGTGCGGCGACTGTATCCGGCGATTACGTTCTGAAGGCGAATACCTGCGGCACGACGCTGGCCAGCCAAACGGGATGCACCGTCTCCATCGCGTTTGTGCCGACAGCGACGGGTACACGCACCGGCATGTTCACCCTCATGGACGACGCGGGCACACAGACGGCGACGCTGACGGGCATGGGCACGGCTTCCGCGACGGACACACTCACGCCGTTGTCGCTGAGCTTTGGACCAACAACGGTGAACGCAAGCAGCGCCGCCCAGACCGTGTCGCTGACCAATAGCGGCGACGTTGCGCTGATGCTGGTTGCGGCAAGAATTACGGCAGGCGACTTCAGCGCGGTCAACGGCTGCGGTACGTCGGTGGCGGCACATAGCTCATGCAGCATCTCCGTCGTGTTTTCGCCAAAATCCGTGGGATCGCTGACAGGCACGCTGGAAGTGGACGATGTGCAGCGTGCGCAAATTGTGACGCTCACGGGGACGTCGACGGCGGGCATCGGCGTTTCGGTCGCACCCGCCAGCCTGAGCTTTGCGGCGACCGGCGTGGGCAATGCGACGAGCGCGCAGGCCGTGACACTGACCAACAACGGGACCGTTCCCCTGACGCTTGCCGCGGTTGGAATCGCCGGCGACTTCGGCCTGATTGCGTCCAGCAACGTCGATTGCGCGGCAGGTACGACGCTGGCCGTCGGCTCGAGCTGCACGCTGCAAATTGCTTTCGCACCCAGGTCCGCCGGCGAGCGTACCGGGGCGCTAACCATCAGCAGCAATGCGCCGACGCAAACCGTTGCGCTGAGCGGCCAGGGCATCGACTTTGCCTTTGTCGCGAACGGCGCAACCAGCGTGTCGGTCGTCAACGGCAAGAGTGCGACCTTTCCCCTGCTGCTGACGCCGGCGGTGGCCAGTTCACTGCCGGTAACGTTCCTCTGCACGGGTGTGCCATCCAACGCGACGTGCACCGTGACCTCGCAGTACAGCAACCTGTCGGCGACCGGCACGGTGAGCGCTGTGGTGCTGACGGGCACAACGGCTTCGGCGCTGCGGCCGGGAGCCATGCCTTTTGCAGAAAAGCGGACCACGGCAGCGCTGCTGGCGATGCTCG
>CBAAAH010000029.1:0-14766 GCA_964658865.1 uncultured Granulicella sp. | reverse complement strand
GCTGCGCAACAGCGGCGTCGGCGCGGCAGATCCCTTCGCCATCGCGACGCGTTACAACAACGGCAATCCAACGTCGGTCCTGGTCAAGCCGCGCGACCAGCGCGAGCAGTTCGGCGCGTCGCTCGGGCACGCTCTGCCGGGCACCTATCGCCACTTCTACGCCTTTGCCGCCGGTGAGGGCCAACGCCGCAGCTTTCCCGGCTACAGCTCGCCTACGAATGCGGCTTTTTACACGCTGACCGCAACGCAACGCGCCCTGCTGGGCAATCGCGGCGTGTCGCCCGGCAACATCGTCCGGGCCTTCACCTTTCTCGATTCGCTCACCGGCGAAGTTCCACGCCAGGCCAATGAAGTCGCACTCTTCCCTCGGCTCGACTACGACCACGGCGCGCACACTACCGCCAACCTCACCTACGCCCGCGTCCGGTTCGATTCGCCCTCCGGCTTGCGCGACGAGACCGTCATCGGCCGTTCCCGCGACAACTTCGGCTCGCTCGCCACCCACACCGACACCCTAACCGCGCGCTGGGCGCAGGCACTCAGCACCCGTTGGCTCAACGAGTTCCGGCTTGAAGCCGCGCGAGACGCCGTCTTCGTCCAGCAGCCCTCGCCGTTGCCGCAGGAGCCGCACACCGCGACCGGCGGCCTCGTCCCGCAGATCAGCATTGACCTGGCCGACAGCAGCATTGGCGGCGCCTTCGTCTTCGGCACATCCGCGCCGCTGCAAAAGCGCAGACTGCCGCAGGAAAAGCGCGCCGAAGCCTACGAATCCGTTACCTTCAGCGGTCGAGCCCACACCCTTACGCTGGGCGCGGGCGGCAGCCTGCTCGATACTTCCGTCGACACCGGCATCGGCACCAACGGTGCGTACCAGTACGCCAGCGGTGCGGTCAACGGGCGTGCCGGCGGCCTCGTCGACTTTCTTACGGACTACACCTACAGCGCCACCGCGTACCCTAACGGCGGCTGCCCAAGCATCTACGCGGCCACGCATCTCTTCTGTTTCCAGAGCTATACCCAGGGCTACGGCGCGGGAACCAGAACGCGCTTCCACACCGGCGAGGGCTCGGCCTACGTTCGCGATGCCTGGCGGCTGACGCCGCATTTGCGTGTCGACGCAGGGGCGCGCTACGAGTACTTCCGCATGCCGCAGCCGCAGCATCCCAACGGTACGCTTGACTCGGTCTTCGGCGGCTTTGCCGCGACCAACTTTCTTGCGGGCGACCCCGGCAACCTCGCCCCGCACCTTTCCATCGCCTACGGCCTGCGTGAGCGCACCGTCGTCCGTCTCGGCTACAGCATCCACTTCGGCCGCATCACAGGCCGCACGCTGCAACAGGTGCTGCAAAACACTGCGCTCGCCGGCAGCAACTACAACATCCACCTCACGCCGCGGACGGAGGTCGATGCCGCCTGCGCCTCCGTCGGCACCAACTTCGGTTATCCCGCCACGTACGCGTGCACGCCGACCACCACGCTCACCAGGACCACGAATGCCACCGTCCTCGCGCGACATTTCCAGTTGCCCATGTTGCAGGACGCGGAACTCACCGTCGAACACGGCTTTGGCCGCGGCCTGGCGCTCACCGCGACTTACGCCTTGACTCTGGAGCGCGAACTGCCCAACACCATCGACCTCAACATCGCGCCCTCGAACTCCCGTGCCGCGTTCCAAATCGTCCGTACCGACGGCAAAGGCGAATCCGGCACGCAAAACGGCCATGTGTTCAACGTTCCGCTGTACACCGCGCGCATCTCGCCGCTCTTTGGCCCCGTCACCGGCGTCCTTTCCAACGGCACGGGAACCGATCACGCCGGCGTCGTTCAACTCACCCGCGTCTCTCCCCATGGCCTTACCGTGCGTGCGGCGTACACGTTTTCAAAAGCGATCGACTCCGTCCGCCACACTGGCAGCAGTACCGACCAGGACGCCCAATTCGACCCCTACGTCATTACCTACGACAAGGCCCCATCGAACTACGACCGGCAGCAAAAAGTCACGGCAACCGTCGTCTATGCGCCAGAATTCCATGCGGAAAGCCACTTCGTCCGTGCCGCCGCCAACGGTTGGTCGCTCGCGCCTATCGTCTTCGCCACCACCGGTCGGCCCTACAGCTACCTCATCGAAGGCGGCAGCACCTTGACCGGTGGCCGCACCACCATCAACGGTTCCGGCGGCGCAACCTACCTGCCCACGGTCGGCCGCAACACCCTGCGCCTGCCCTGGACGCAGACCACCGACCTGCGCCTGCTGCGCGGCTTCACTGTCCGCAACCGGGTGCAAACCCGCCTCTCCGCAGAAGCCTTCAACCTTTTCAACCATCGCAATATCACCAGCGTCCAGCAGCGCGCCTTTTTGACCGGGACCACCGCCAACGGCATCACGCCACTCACCTACCAAGACGCGACGGCCATCGCCGGCGAGGGCCTCACCACGAAGCCGTTCGGCACGCCAACAAGCTCCGCTACCATCCTCACCCGACAGCGCCGCCTCCAGTTCGGCCTCCGCCTCGACTTCTAAGCGGCGCGAAATCGGGTGCTACGTCCCGCATTTGAGGCATAGGATTGAACGTACTGCTCAAAGTCCTATCCGCTTCCGACGAAGATCGTCGCTCTATGGTCGAGCCATCCTTCCGACTTCTGACCAAACCAACTGCCGACAAAGAAATCAACCTGTATATCTTCAACGAATCAGCGCTAAGTGCGAATCAATTCCTGCGCTGCAATAAACCCATGCGATGCGGCCACAAACCCCGGCCGGTGCAGGAATTGTGCGAGTCTGTATCCTGCAGCCTCTGCCCGGCCAAGCAGCGAGTGTTCCGTGTCGCGTCGATCGCCGACCAGCCGCAATGTCTCCGGATCAAGTTCCAGCCATGGCAACAATGCTGCAAACAGCTCGCGGTTGAAGTAGGTTTCGCCTTCGCTCTCGTGCACGCCGGCCAGCCAGCGAACATCACCATCGGCCCAGAAGCCTTCGGTGTTGACCGAGCCGATGTTGTGGGCCAGCAGCACCCGCGTCAACGCCGCAGCGCGCCATGCATTGTCGCCTTCAATGCCAAGGGATGACGCCGCTTCTGCCACGCTGTGTCGGCCCTGCAAGCGGTCGAACAACTCGGCATAGGCATGCGGATTGGCTTGAATATCCAGCGGCACCGCCCGTAGCAGCGCCCATCCCAGCGCGGGCAACGTACGCTGCACGATGCGTAGCGAAGGTACACCCGGCAAGCTCGGTACCGCCGGCGCGTCGGCCATGTCGTCTTCGCTGAATCGCTCTCGAAGCCCCGCGAGCAACGTCTCCAACTGTGTCCGATATTGCTCCTGCACCGACGTCGGCTCCGCCACTGCGGCATGCGCGCGAATCGGTTCGGCAGTCGCACCCGTCTCGCTCGTCCGCGCGTTTCGCGTCTCAGCCGGTACCGTTTCTACCTCCGCAACAGCCGTCTCCGCAGGGGTTGCCGCAACCACAGGCGGATCGCTTATCGGCACCAATCCTTGCGCATGCAGCGCAACGGTCGCCGGTACACCCACCTCTGCAAAGGACTTCGGTTTCTTCGATTCGATCAACGGCGTCGCGTGGGCGTGCATTGCTGCATTACCCAGCGCGTTCGCGCCAATGGCAATCACTTCTTCCACGCGGTCAATTGCAAGCGGATTGCCGGCAGCTTTTGGCTTGAGCGGCTGTAGCGGTTCACCCTCCTGGTCGAAGTATCCCGTGATCTGTTGCAGCAGCCGGTCGGCATCCTGCAGCAATTGGTCCTGCGGTCCACCTGTCACCAGAGCCATCAGGTTCGTTTCGTGCAATGTTTGCCGCAGTGCCTCGTGGAGCGGACGCAGCCGCAAGCGAGTCACTGCCTCTTCGAGTGAGTGCACGCCGCCGCCGTTCAGCATGTCGAACAGGCGGTCCCATGGTTTTTCCGCAGTCGCATGCAGCTCACGCCAGCTCAGCAGGACCACGTACTGGAATGCACGCAGGTCCAGCATCAACCCGTCGCGGTGCAGATCGTTCGCGCGACGCAGATACTCCAGGTTGCTGGTGACATCGCGATACGCGACGAACAGGTCGTCGTCCCACGGCATAGCCAAGCCATCGGCCAGGGAACGCTGCCGCATCTCGCCTGAGCCCTTGTCCATAAATCCGGCGGAGTAATGGAGCGTGCCGCGCGTGGAACCATACGTGTTATTATAGGCGACCAACGATCGTTGGCCTTCGAAGTTATTCGAGTAGGCAAATACATTTTCATCGACCGCGCCGTCCTGGTTCCAGAAGTCATACAAAACGAAATTTGCGCTCTCGGCAAAAATGCGACGGTTACGCAGCAGCGGCGAAATTTCTTGCTCAAAGCGCGCGATTAAACCCTCGTTCGGACTCTCCTGAAATTTGGCGGCCTTGTATTCCATGCCGTATTGCTCGGTAAAGCCCTCGATCTGGCCGTGGCCGAACATGGGCAGACCCGGCAGCGTCGCCATCAGCGTCGATACGCCGAAGAACTTATCGCCTGAACCGAACTGTGCGATCGCGGTCTTCTCATCCGGGTTCGACATGAAATTGACATACCGCTTCAGAATGTCCGGATCGAACTCCAGTGTCTTTTTTAAGTAACTGCGGTACTTGGCATTTTCCTCGTCGCGCAGCATCACCATAAACGCCGAGTTATACACGCGGTGCATGCCCAGCGTCCGGACGAAGTAACCCTCCAGCATCCAGAAGGCTTCCGCCAGCAGCAGCGTTCCAGGAACCTCTCTCGCCACGCGATCCACTACCTCGCGCCAGAACTCCACCGGCATCAGCGCGTTAAACTCTTCGTCGCTCATTGCGTCTTCCGCGCGCGAGGGAATCGACCCACCGGCCCCGGGTAAAGGGAACCACAACCGCTGCACGTGCCGTTTTGCCAGCACCATCGCGGCATCAAAGCGAATGATCGGGAACAGTCGCGCCACGTGCAGAATGACCTGCATCACATGCTCGCGTACCGCGATCTTGCTGTAGTCGAGCTGTGCCGTATCGTTCCAGGCGAAGGTCGTGCCGTCATTGCCGTGGTACATGTAGCGCGTATCGCCGTTGGAATGGCGCAGCCGGAAGGTAACGGCCGCGTCCGTCTGGTCGTAATAATGGTCTTCCAGCTTGATCTCGACACGCGGATCATTCGATAAGTCGGGTCCGTTGTATGTGTAACTTGGAAACGGCGGTTCCGAACGCGACAGGAACCATTCCGGGTTGTCGATCACCCATGGAGAGTCGATGCCCATGTGGTTCGGCACCATGTCCGACGCCAGGCGCACGCCGAACCGCGCTGCACGGTCGCGTAGATTTTCATAGGCACTGTTTCCGCCAAGGTCCTCGGCAATCTGATAGTCCTTCAGTGAATAGGCCGACGCCACGGCATCTGTATTGCCGCGCAGGTGCTTGATGGTGCGCGATGCCACCGACCGCTCCCACAGGCCGATCAACCACAGCCCGGTGATGCCGCGGCGTGCCATCAGGCTAAGTTCTTCGTCGGGTACCTGATCCAGCTTATAAATATGCCGCAGGTATTTTTGCGATAACTGCTCCAGCCAAACGTAAGTGCTTTTCGCGAGTAATACGACATTCGGCATCCACGCCTGGTCGGTGCTGAAGGCTTCATACTCGTTCAGCGGCGCCTGGTACCCCTGCGCATACCGACGCACGCGCTTCCCGTCCGGTCCGATAACCCATTCGCCGTACGCGTCAAAGCCGATGTACTCATCCCCAAGAAAGCCCTCGTGCGCCGTGCCGAACGCACCATGCCGATGCTTGTCCGGACCCGCCGGGTTAAACCGCATCCAGATGGCGATGTCTTCCTCGCGCAGAATGTCGATCGCCAGAAGCGCCCGTTTCAGTTCCGGCCCCAGTTGTTCGGCCCAGTGGGTGCGAATGTAATCCAGTTGGCCGGTCAGCGAATCGGGCGACGCCTTGATCGGCGCGAGCAGCGCATCCAGCAGGGTGCCGATCGTGGCCGACAGCTTCGGCCGCGTCTCGAAATAAGAACCGAATGCGCCCGTGACCACGTTGTACGCCGGTACCGCCGCCTGCAGTGATGCATCTTCGAACAGCTCGCGAAACGGCTTGAACGCGGGGTTTGCATTGGCCAGCCAAAGCAGCAGCAGTTCTTCAAACGCGGCTTCACGATTGGGCAGGCCGTCGGTCGTCTCAGCCAGCCACGCCGCGGACGTCACTTCGTCGCGGTAGATGGCGCTGTTTGGAAACTCGGCCGTAAACTGCAGTAGCAGCACATCCAGGTTCCGCGGTCCAATCGCGCCAGCAAACCATTGCAGCGCCGCCGTCAGCACGGCCGGGTCCACCTGCGTGCGATACACCGCCACCAGTGCATGCTGCAGTTCGTCGATCAGGCCCATGGCAAACAGCGCGCCGCCGTGCATCTGCCGTTTCGGGTCGTTTTGTGCGTTGCGCGCCATGTTTAACTGCTGCGCCAGCCTGCGACTCGCCGCCACATTGGCGAAGACGACATTGCCGGTATAGCTGAACAGGATGTCGTCGATCCCGGTCAGATCACGAACCGCTCGCGAGATGTGGAATTCCATGGTCGGGCGCATGCAGCACGTGCTTTCTCGCTTCCCTGGGCGGCGGAAGCGTGGCAAGAGATCCTGAAATCGACAACAACCGACCCGCGCGGTAGCGGACTCGCGCAGGGGTTTGTGCAGGTAGATGCAGCTTCACCCTGTTGGGGTGCTGCGGCGATGCACCCGTAGCGCCAAGAAACAGTCATTCCCCCTCGCCATGCATCGAATTCTGCAAAACAGCAGGTGCGGGAATGGGTTGGGCAGGTTGGTTCGCGGTGCATGGGTATCTCGCCGTCGCGGGGGTTTTATTTCTTTCGGCACTCGGCCTTCCCATGCCGACGGTACTTGCCCTGTTGCTGGGGGGCGCCGCCGCGGCACATGGCTCCCTTGCCTTTAGCCTGCTGTTTGTCGTCGCCGTGCTTGGAGAAAATCTCGGCGCGACGGTGATGTACTTCGCCGGCCGTGCCTCTGGCTGGTGGCTGCTGGGCAAGCTCTGCCGCGTCTCCATGGACCCGGAAACCTGTATCTTCCGCTCGGCGGACTTCTTTTACAAGCGCGGCGCGCGCACACTCATCTTTGCACGCTTCATTCCTGGGCTGGCCAGCATGGCGCCGCCGCTTGCCGGCAGCCTCAATATGCGGCCCGACCGTTTCTGGCGATACGACGTTACGGGAGCTCTGCTCCACGTCGCCGCTTGGCTTGCCGTCGGTTATTTCTTCAGTCACCTCATCCGCCGCATCACCTCGGCGCTTGCCGTCGTCGGGCATGTGGTGCTGGGCTTCATGGCGCTTGTGGCGCTCGGCTACTTCATCACGTGGATCGCTATCCGCGTACGCGACCGCAGGTTTCGCAACGTGGAACGAGTTGCCCCGGCCGACCTCGTGGCTCGGCTGGAAAATCCCGATCCCACACGGCCCATCGTCATCGCCGACGTGCGTTCCCACGGCTACTACGACCCCGGTATGCAGCGCATCAAGAACAGCATCCGCGTGGAGCCCAATCGCCTGTTGACGGAACTGGACGCCCTGCGCGACACCCTCGCCACGGAGTGCGACATCTACGTGTACTGCTCGTGCGTGCGCGACGCCACGTCCGTCCGCATCGCGCACACCCTGTCCGAACACGGCCATAACGTCCGTGTCATTGAAGGCGGCCTGCGCCAGTGGCTCAGCGCCGGCAATCCGACGGAAGCCGTGCCCGAAAACGAAATGCACCACCTGCCCCGCTTCGAGTAATTTGCAGCAACGACGCGTGCCCTGCGCGTAAACTGAAGTCATGACGATCCGCATGCAGGAAGCCGAATTCTTCAGCAACCCCGCACAGGTCATGCGGCATGTCGGCAATGGAGACGAGGTGCGCATCGAGCGGGACGGCCAGGAAATTGCCGTACTGCATGATCCAAACCAAGCCGTACTGCCCTCCATTCGTCCTATTTCGGAAGTAATCGAAAGGCTTCAGCAGAGTGAAGGGGCATATGGTCCGGCAATTATGGATCGTGAGTTCGCTGCAGACGTGGCGGAGGCTCATGAGTTCTGGAACCAGCCTTTGGATAATTCGAAGTGGGACTGATTCTAGACACGACTGTGCTGATCAACGCGGAGCGTGCTGAAACAACAGCCGTTCAAATCGCGTGGCGACTGTCAGAACAGTACCGAACAGAATTTTTCGCGCTCAGTGTGATTTCGCTTACCGAATTAGCACGTGGCCGGGGCAAGTTGGAAACTCACGCAGCTGCGGATCGCAGGCAACATTTTTTAGAGCAGGTGCGCAAGCACTTTACTTTGCTTGACCTAACGCCAAATATTGCAGTGCGCGCAGGTCTGCTCAGCGCTGAACTGAGTCGCGAAGGTTTTGCGATCGGGCTTGCTGACACGCTGATTGCGGCGACTGCAATGAAAGTTGGCTTCGGCGTGTTGACGCACAACACAAAGCATTTCCAACTTGTCACCGGCCTGCAAGTGGTAGCTGCATGAAGACCTTCGACATCCTCATCGTCGGTGCGGGCCACGCCGGCTGCGAGGCCGCTGCAGCCGCGGCGCGCATGGGGCTGCGAACCGCGCTGCTCACCCTGTCACTCGACAAGGTCGCCCAGATGAGCTGCAACCCGGCCATCGGCGGTGTTGCCAAGGGCCACCTCGTGCGCGAAATCGATGCGCTCGGTGGCTTGATGGGCCTGGTCGCCGACGCCACGGGCATTCAGTTCCGTCTGCTCAACACCTCCCGCGGCCCGGCCGTCTGGTCGCCCCGCGCGCAGTGCGATAAGGCGCGGTACCGCGTCGTCATGCGGCACATGCTCCAGCAGATTCACAACCTGCAAATCATCGAAGCCGAAGTCGCCGAACTCCTGCTTGAACCATCTGCAACCGGCGAACGACGCTGCACCGGCCTGCGCGTCGCCGACGGCACCGACCTTCGCGCCCGCGCCGTCATCCTTACCACCGGCACGTTTTTGAACGGCCTGATCCACTGCGGCGAAGAGCGCACCAGCGCCGGCCGCACGCCTACCGAAGCCGCATCGGTACTGCTCGGCGAATCGCTGAAAAAACTCGGCCTGCGCGCCTGTCGATTGAAAACCGGCACACCGCCTCGGCTCGACGGCCGCACCATCGACTGGGCCCGTTTTACAGAGCAGCCCGGCGACGCTGACCCCACGCCGTTCTCCTTCCGCTCGCCATCCTTCCCGGCTTCAAGGCAGATCTCCTGCCACATCGCGACGACCACGCCTGAAACCATGCGGCTCATTCAGGACAACGTCCACCGCTCGCCCATGTACACCGGTGCGATCGAGGCGATCGGCCCGCGCTACTGCCCTTCCATCGAAGACAAGATCGTGCGCTTTCCCGACAAGGCAAGCCACCAGTTTTACCTCGAACCGGAAGGCCTCGACACCGACGAAGTCTACGTCAACGGCATGTCTACCAGCCTGCCGCGCGAGGTCCAACTCGCCATGGTGCACAGCATTCCCGGGCTTGAAAACGCGACGATGCTTCGGCCCGGCTACGCCATCGAGTACGACTCTATCGACCCCACCGAGCTCGACCGCACGCTGCAGGTCAAGAGCATCGCCGGCCTGTTTCTCGCCGGCCAGATCAACGGCACCAGCGGCTACGAAGAGGCCGCCTGCCAGGGCTTGATGGCCGGCATCAACGCCGCATTGCAACTCAAGGGCGAGCCGCCGTTCACCCTCGACCGCACGGAGGCATACACCGGCATCCTGATCGACGACCTGATCAGCAAGGGTACCAACGAACCCTACCGCATGTTCACCTCGCGCGCAGAGTTTCGCCTGCACCTGCGCATCGACAACGCCGACACCCGCCTGACGCCGCACGGCCGCCGCCTCGGCCTGATCGACGACACCGCTTGGGCCGACTTCGAAGCCCGCCAGTGCCGGGCCGCCGCACTCACCCACCTGCTCGAAACCACCCGCGCCGACGCACCCGTCGCGCACGCCCTCGAAGCGCAGCTCCACACAATCAGCGACGAACCGGGTCCGGATCGGCACGAACGCATCGGGACCACCCACGAAGGCCAGGCCCAGGCTTCTGAACCATGGCTTGCAGAATCTACGAAAGGCCAACTCCTCGCGGACCTTCTCAAGCGCCCGGACCTGCGCCTCGAGCATCTCACGCCGCTCCTCCGCGACCGTCTGCAAGCCGTCGCAGCAACCGTGCCCTATGCCGCAAACCCGCTGCCGGCAACGCTGCGCAACGAACTTCGCGCGGTCGAAACTGAAATCAAGTACGCCGGCTACCTCGACCAGCAGCGCCGTCAGATTGCCAAACTCAAGCGTGCCGAGCAGCGGCAAATTCCCCTAACCTTCCGCTACACCGGCCTCAGCGGCCTGAGCAGGGAGCTGCAGGAAAAGCTTGAACGCATCCGTCCCGCAACCATCGGCCAGGCCGGCCGCATCCCCGGCGTCACACCCGCCGCCATGACGCTGCTCAACGTCCTCATCGAAGTCCATACGAGAGAAAAGCACACCGTCCTTTCATAAACTCGGGTGCCCCATGCCTCGCTTTGAGGCATGAAACATAGGTTTGCCTCCACTTATCCAAGCAGTCCACAACACCACGTTGCATCGAAACCATTCGCGGAGCATCGCCATCAAGATCGCCACCTGGAACGTCAACAGCATTCGCGCTCGCCAGCTCCACGTCACCGCATGGCTCGCTGCCCGCCAGCCTGACGTGCTCCTTCTTCAGGAACTCAAAGGCACCGACTTTCCCGCGGACTACTTCCAGTCGCTCGGCTACCAGTCCACTGCGGTTACACAAAAGTCCTACAACGGTGTCGCCGTTCTCTCGCTCTACCCGATCGAGTGCGTCAACACCACCCTCGCCGGCGACGACGAAGACTCCCACGCCCGTTTCCTCGAAGTCATTGTCCAGGGCATCCGCATCGTCGACATCTACCTGCCCAACGGCAATCCTATCGGCACGGACAAGTTCCTCTACAAACTCGCGTGGATGGACCGCCTGCTGGAGCAGATGCGCCGCTGGCGAGACGACGCCACGCCCACCGTCATCGGCGGCGACTTCAACGTCATTCCCGAAGACATCGACTGCGATAAGCCGGCCAACTGGACCCGCGACGCCCTCTTTCAGCCTGAAAGCCGCGATCGCTACCGCGCCATGCTGCAGATGGGCTATGTCGACGCCCTGCGCACCCTGAACCCCGGCAAACCCGAGGTCTACACCTTCTGGGACTACTTCCGCCAGAATTTCCAGCGGAACAAGGGCATCCGTATCGACCACTTTCTGCTTAGCCCCGCGCTCGCACCGCGCCTGCAGGCCTGTGAGGTCGACAAGACGCCCCGTGCGCAGGAAAAGCCCAGCGACCACACGCCCGTCGTGCTGACATTGAGCTAGGAAACTCCTTCGCCGGGCGCAACACGCCCGTCGTGCTGACATTGAGCTAGGAAAGTCCTTCGCTGGGCGCAACACGCCCATCCCGCTCACTCTAATCGACGCATCGATCGCGCCAAACTGCGTCACGTTCCGTCAAAATCCGATTCAATCGATAGCATGGGCACACACCGACAACCTGTTTCAGGAGTGCCATGCCCCACATTTGGTCTGCCCCGTCCATTCTGCACCGCGCCACTGTTGCCGCCGCGCTCGCGATCGCTGCCACCGCCACCGCTCAGGTCGTTCCGGTCGCCACCAGGCCGGTCGTCGGCTCCTCCAACCCTGCCACCGCAGAGCCGCCGGTCACGCGTCCCTCCACCACGCCCTGCACCGTGACGCTGTTGAACAACCAGGTCTTCAACGACTACAGCGCCAGGCCAATCACCTACGCGCCGCCCTCCACGTGCAAGGGCAACTGGGCAAAGGTCGTGCTCACCGTCGACTTCACGGTGACGGCAGGCCGCCAGTTCGACCGTACCGCCTCGCTTTACCTCGGCAACGCCAACATCTTCTATGGCACGACCGCCGAGCCGCGCGCCGCGCTCAGCCCCTCGTGGCACGTGGAGCGCGACGTGACCGATCTCTCGGCGATTTTCAAGACCGCGCAGACCGGCCAGGCCATCGTCTACAACATCGTCGACACCACCTACACCGGCGTCATCTACGGCACAGCGAAGCTGCTCTTCTACCCGGCAAACTTCCAGAACCCGGCCGCCATCGTGCCGGACGCAGTCATTCCGGTCAGCGGCGTCGACAGCCCTTACGAACTCGATACCACTGCCTCCCAGCTCACGACGTCGGTCACCGCGCCGCGCAACACCGTCAAGGCCTACCTCGACGTGATCGCCCAGAGCCAGTCCAACGACGAGTTCTGGTACCTGTGCGTGCCCAACGACGTTGCGAATGAGTTGTATAGCTGCCCCGGCACAGCTTTCCGCGAGACCGAAATCACCATCGACGGCAAACCCGCCGGCATCGCGCCCGTCTACCCATGGATCTACACCGGCGGCATCGACCCCTACCTGTGGGAGCCCATCGTCGGCGTCCAGGCGCTCAACTTCAAGCCCTACCGCGTCGACCTCACACCCTTCGCCGGCGTTCTCAGCGACGGCGCGCCTCACACCGTCGGCGTCAGCGTCTACAACACCAGCAGCTACTTCCTCGCCACCGCCAACCTGCTGCTCTATACCGATCCGTTCCGTCGGCAGACCGGCGGCGGCCTGATCGAAAACACACTCAGCGCCGCACCCACGCCGCAGGTGGTTGAAAACCTCAAGACCGATAGCACCGGCACGACCACCGGTACCGTCGCCGTCACCTCCGGCCGCACCTTCATCGTCAAGGGCTACGTCAATACCGCGCTTGGCCGCGTGGAAACCACCGTCGAGCAGAAGGTCGACTTCAACAGCACCCAGACCTTCAACGTCGGCACCAACGACATCCAGAATGCCGTGCAGACCAGCACTGTCACCAGCAAAACCACCAGCCAGCTCGGCTTTCTGAAAGAGACCACCGACAAGCAGATCAGCTTCCCGCTGACCCTCGATTACGCCTACACGGTCAATGCCGACGGCAGCGCGCAGCAGGTCGTCACCAGCGACCAGAAAGACATCGAGCTCGAAACGAAATCCTTGAACGGCTTCCCGATCTTCGGCAACTCCGTCAACGAGCAGGTGCACACCACCGACTCGCTGAACTACAGCGCCGCCGGAGCCCTCGTCTCCGCCACCCCAACCGCCGCCACCGCCACCTACAAGAGTCAGGACACCCTCGGTAACTGCTACAGCCGCCAGGTCACCTCTGCCGCTCGGGCCGTCACGGCCATTACCGACGTTACCGTCTGCCCCACCAAACGCTAACCTACAAACCCACGTGCCCCATGTCCGGATTCTCGAACATGGGTTCTAAACTGCCGCATCATCGCAACCCAAACGAATGCGGGTGCCCCAGGTCTCACGTTTGAGACATGGGGCACCTAAGGGAACGTGGCTACTGCACGTCCCCGCTCACTTCATCGCTGGGCGAATCCATCTCCGCCTCAAACCCCGCGCGAATCTCTTCCAGAAAATCTTCCGCGCTTACGCCGTCGTCTTGTTGTGCGTGTGCCTGGGCGATGTGTTGGGCCAGGTCGGCCAGCAGCAGGCCCCACGCCGCAGGGTCTTCCCACATGCCGAACGCCAGCGCCACGTGCTGCTGCCCGTTCGCAATCCACACCCGCAGCACCTCCAGCGAGCGGGGATCTTTCATCGCGGCAGAGGGAATCGAGAGAGCATCTTTCTGAGACATCGGTCCTTCTTTCTTTCCCAGCGTCCACAGGCACCCCTGTGGAAAGACTGCGGAACCTGGAGCAGACTGCTTCAGTATCTAGGCACAGTCTACTGGCAGCGTCTTCCCGATCCTGTCGTTCCTGTAGCCGATCCGGGAGTTAGACCGTATTCTGAATCTGCCGCCACCATTCCGTGGCCCTTGCCGGAAAGCACCCATGGCTACCTTTCTCCAAATCGTCGAGCGCGAAGGCCTGCCCGCCTCCGTCCACACCGAGCAGGTCATTCTCGGCTCCATGCTGTCCGACCCCGTTGCCGTCACCGACGCCACGGCAAAGCTGCTTGCCGACGATTTCTCGCTCGATTCGCACCGCCGCATCTATCAGGCCATGCTCGAGCTATCGGAGCTCGGCCACGCCATCGACTTCATCACCGTCATGGCTGTGCTGGAGCGGCAAAAAGCGCTGGAGGCGATCGGCGGCCGTCCGTATATCTACTCGTTGACGGAGAACCTGCCGCGCCACCTCAATGTGGAGCGCTACGTCCAGATCGTCAAGGACAAGTCGATCCTGCGGCAGCTCATGCAGGTCTGCGAGCTCGGCCTGAACCGTGCCGCCGACCAGTCGGAAAACTCGCTCGACGTGCTCGGCGCGGTCGAAACTCGCCTCATGGAAATCTCGGAAAACGCTATCAAGCGCGGCTTTTCCGACATCGGCCAAATCGTCTCGGAATCTTTTGGCTCCATCGACCAGCTCTACGAGCAAGGCCGCGAAATCACCGGCCTCGAAACCCACTACACCGAGTTCGACCGCATGACCAGCGGCCTGCAAAAGGCCGATCTCATGATCATCGCGGCGCGCCCGTCCATGGGCAAAACCGCGTGGGCCATCAACATCGCGCAAAACTGCTCCGTGCGCGATGGGAAAGTCGTTGCCGTCTTCTCGCTTGAAATGAGCAAGGAATCGCTGCTGCGGCGCATGCTCGCCAGCGAGGCGCTGGTCAACAGCCGCAAGATCCAGACCGGCTTTCTGCCCCGCGAAGACAAGCAGAAG
>CBAAAH010000028.1:0-14959 GCA_964658865.1 uncultured Granulicella sp. | reverse complement strand
GCTGGAAGCAAAAATCCTCGAACTGCTGCACGCGCGTGGAGCAGGCAAAACCATCTGTCCCAGCGAAGCGGCCCGCGCCATGACGGGGGACGATCCTGCCCAGTGGGAACCCCTCATGGAACCCGCCCGCGCCGCGGCTCGCCGCCTCGTCGCACAGAGCCGCATCGAGATCACCCAGGGCGGACACGTCGCCGATCCCTCCACCGCAAAAGGCCCCATCCGTTTGCGGCTCATCCGCTGAAGGCGCGATCGATACTGGCACACCTGTTCACCGCAACAATCATGCAGCACCTCGTCTTTCA
This sequence comes from uncultured Granulicella sp., assembly GCA_964658865.1. Taxonomy (GTDB): domain Bacteria; phylum Acidobacteriota; class Terriglobia; order Terriglobales; family Acidobacteriaceae; genus Terriglobus. The sequence continues at coordinate 14,657 of CBAAAH010000028.1, read as the reverse complement.
TGTCAGCATCGCAATCCGGTCCTGTCTGCACGGGAAGATAACCGTAACCTGCTGAACCACTTCTAAATCCACCATGGCCACCGCGAAAAAGTCCGCAAGCAAGTCCACCCCGGCAAAGAACACCGCTGCGAAGAAAACACCTGCGAAAAAGAAGCCCGCAGTCAAAAAGCCGAGTACAACGCAAGCCTGCTGGCCCGGCTATGAACCCACACCCGGTAAAATGGCCGGCGAAAAGGGAAGCTGCAAGCCGAAGAAGTCCCAAACCCCGGCAGAAAAGAAGGGTGACCAGAAGGCCGCGGCGGCCTCCAAACTGAGTGGACAGCGCAAGTAGAACTCCGGGTGCCACCTGTCTCGCGCTTGAGACAGGGGTTTTCGCGGTCGCGCTCAACCGGCTGTGGACGGGACGCTATGCTTTCGGTATGCGTCTCGCCTGTTTCCCGGTCCTCGGCCTCGTTTTTCTCGCCTCCAGTGCCCGCGCACAAGCCGTGTCAAAACCGCCGCCGGTGTATGCCGCAGCGTCGCAGGCCGCACCGGCGCAGCAACTGCTTGGTGCGAACGGCCCGTACCGGGCTAACAACGACCTGCTGCACTACACGCTGAGCGTGCGTGTCGACCCGGGGGCGAAGTCTATCCGCGGCACCGATGCCATCCGCTTCCGCATGCTGCGGGACGGTACGCGCATTCAGCTTGAACTCACGCCCAATCTCGCCATCGACGGTGTCCGCATGGGTCGCGACACGCTGAAATACACACGAGAAGGTGAGACATTTTTCGTCGACACGCCGCGCACCATGAAGCGCGGTAAGGTCTACGAGATCACCGTAGCCTACTCCGGCCAGCCGAAGGAAGTCGGACGCTTCGGCGGCATGGTGTTTACCAAAGACCCGGCAGGCCGTCCGTGGATCGTGACCAGTTGCGAAGACGAGGGTGCACGCGTGTGGTGGCCCAACAAAGACCAGTGGCGCGACGAGCCGCAAGGCGGTGTCGACCTGCACGTGACCGTGCCCACCGGCATGACCGATGTGAGCAACGGCAGGCTGATGGGCAGCAAGGACATGCATGACGGCACTACCCGCTGGGACTGGCGCGTGACTTATCCCATCAATAACTACGACGTCGCGCTCAACATCGGCACGTATTCGCATTTCGGCGATCACCTAGACAAGCTTTCGCTCGACTACTATGTGCTTCCGGAAAATCTGGAAAAGGCGAAGAAGCAGTTCGAGCAAGCAAAGCCGATGTTATCGATTTATCAGAAATACTTCGGGGAGTATCCCTTCGCGCGCGACGGATATAAGGTCGTTGAGGTCCCCTACTCCGGCATGGAGCACCAGGAAGCTGTCGCCTACGGTAATGGATTTCATAACAGCTACCTGCATAACAACCACGACGACTGGACCGGCGTCGGCATCAGCCCGCGCTTCGACTTCATCCTCATCCACGAGAGCGGCCACGAATGGTTCGGTAACTCCGTCACCGCCGCGGATCGCGCGGATATGTGGATTCATGAGGGATTTACAACCTACATGGAGGCCGTTTACGTCGAGGCCATGTACGGCCACGCGGACGAGGTGAAGTACATCAACAGCTTCCGCCACATGGTCTTTAATAAGCGGCCCATTCTACAGCCGCGCGGCATCGCCCAGGACCCGGACCGCGACCAGTATTTTAAAGGCGCGCTGCTGCTCAACACGCTGCGCAACGCCGTAAACGATGACACCAAATGGTTTGCCACCCTGCACGGCTTCGCCGAGACCTATAAGTACAAAACTATTTTGACCGAAGACGTCATCACTTACTTCAACCAGCACTTAAGCGCGGATTACACGCCCATCTTCAACGCTTATTTGAACTATGTGGAAGTTCCCACGCTGGACTTACGGTTCAACGACGCTGCAGGAACCGTCGACTACCGCTGGCGAACCCCCGAGGCCGACTTCAACCTGCCCATTCACGCCGGTGGCCAACTTCTTCACCCCACGACTCTCGCGTGGCAAACGACCACCGTTACTCGCGACCATTTCGCCGTTGACACAGATTCCGCTTTTATCCGCGTCGAAGCGCCGATACGCGCCAAGGAGTAAATTAGCTAGACAACGCAATCCTGGAATAACCAGTATCCAGGCAACTAGGAGACAACTAAGATTGACGAACTTTAACCGAAGGACTTTTCTTTTTGGTGGAAGCGCAGCGCTGGTGGCGAGTGGTGGCCTTGGCACGTCAAGGTTGTACGCTCAGAACACATCGTGTGACCCGAGCGTGGTCGACAGTGCTTCCTCTACTCAGTCGTACATGATCACAAAAAGCTGGAACGGCCAAGGCGTACCAAATGACTTTTTTCTATCTCACAGGCGCACAGAGCAGTAGCTGACAATCTGGGTCAGAGTAGCTTCGACAGTCAGTTTAAAGCTCAGATCGCAAATGTAACCGCAGGCCAGTTAAACCCGAGTAACTTGACTACTCGGCGGCCCTTCAGCGTATGCAGAGCTTTGAACCTTCCTTTCAGATGGCGGATTTGCAGGAGCTTACTTCTTTTCTTTATTCAGATCCAAACAGCACCGCTGCAGATTTAAGCCAGCTTAAGCAGCAGGGCCTGTCACCGCTGGCACAGGCTAATGCGACTTACTTCGCCAAGTTGGGTAAACTCGCCGGATCGTCAGGTTCAGCAACGTTGGTAATGCCAAGCCGATTTCTCAATCCCAACTTGCGTGCTGCAAGAGCCGAAGCTGCTCATCGTGAGAAATTTAGGTCCGCCACTTACGATCCAGGTGCTCACAAGGCTCGTTTAGCGAGGATCAGCTGGGCACGTGCAACGATGAACTTGCCGACGGATGATGGCGGAGTGGACGCAAAGCAGAGCACGGGCTACAGCTGCCAGGACGGTTCTGCTGCCCAGCTTGCATACGCAGTAGCCGTGGCCACTATCACGGTCATGTGCTACGCAAGCGTCATCGGAGCGCCAATTTGCACGGCGACTGTCGGGTTATACCTCACGGTAGGCGGGGCGGGCTGGGGATTTGGACACGCTTTGAAGTGCGGCTTCCCAAGCTAGTGGAGTTCAGACATGATGAATACCATACTTAAACATCTTTCTCTTCTTTCTGTGCTAGCAGACACCATGGCAATCATATTGCTAATGATTGTTACTCATGCTTTGTGGAAGCGTGAGCATGGCAAGAGCGTCCCTACTAACCCTTTTGTCGTAACGTTTGGAGTAATCACCATTGTGTCGGCTTTATTTTTACTAATCGTGACATTGGCGCATCCTCACCATGGTTGATGAACAAACGTTTCAAAACATAAGGGTCAACCTAAAAGGTTGACCCTTATGTTCGAAATTTGCTGACTCGTTATTTCTGAAATATCCGTTTCGGTATCATCGTGTGCACGCCCACGTTGCCATCGACCAACTGCGTCATGTCGACATCGCCTGCAACGCTGGTCAACATGTACGCCTCGTCGCGGCTCAGGTGTTTTTCCGTCACCAGGAAGTCGATCATTTCGCGCACCGCGTGTTCCGCCGCCTCGTGCAGGTCCTTGCTGAAGCCCATCGTGATGTAAAAGTCCGGCGTCTCCGCGCGTGGCCAGATTAGGTGCTTGTCCTTGTGGACGACGAAGCGAAACGTCCCCGTCAGGTAAGTTTCCAGCGCCGTAATGTCGACTTCGCCGTTGCCTTGACCGGCGTGCCCATCACCGGCCTCGAACAGCGCGCCCTTCGCCGCAACGGGAATGAACAGCGTCGTCCCGGCAACGAGCTCCTTGTTGTCCAGGTTGCCCGCGTGCGCAAACGGAGGCGCGCTATCGATTTTGCCGCCCGCCGGCGCCACGCCCATGCTGCCGAAAAACGGGTGCAGCGGCAAGTCGATGCCCGGTGCGAAGTGCGCGATCATCTTGGTCCGGTCCAGCGGAATGATCTTCGTCTTGGAGTACGGAAACTCCATCGGTAAAAAACCGCGTCCGAGCCCAAAGCTGTTGCACGCAAAGTCCGTGTCGAGGTGCACCTTCAGAATCTGCACCTCCAGCACGTCGCCCGGCTCGGCCTCGGCGATGGCCACCGGACCGGTCAGGATGTGGCCGCCCGGTCCCTTGTCCGTCACTTCGTTGTAAATGGCCGCGGTGTACGGCGGAATTTGCTCCGGCTTGACGCCCTGCGCGATCATGCGCTCCGGCGAGCCACAGGTCGATAACGTTTGCATCGTGACGGTGTCGCCACTGTGCACCGTCAGAACTGGCTTGCTCTGACCGCTGTAATAGCCCCACGCCACAGTCGCCGGCGTTGCGGGAACGGTAAAGTTTTCTGCCATGGAAGCGCCGCACACCACACTCGCCAACGCACCACAAAAAACAATCTTTCCGCGCAAACCCATCATGCCGAATACTGTAGCACCAAGGGCCGTGCCCGCCACTGCGACCCGTGGAATGCCCTTGAACCTTATTTGTTCACCCGCTAACGCGCTGCGTTCCCCTGCTATGCTTCACTCACATGGCCACCACGCAGGCGTCCATTCCGGCAGGGACCCACACTGGCGGCGAACCACGCACACGCCACTTTGGGGGCGGGCATCTCGTGCCGCTTGACGGCGTGCGCGGTCTCGCCATTCTGGCCGTCATGGCGTCGCATCTGTTCGCCGTTAATGTCGATGCGGGTGGAACGGTCGTCCGCGCCATCGGCCACGCGGTCTATTACGGCTGGATGGGCGTCGACCTCTTCTTTGTTCTGAGCGGTTTTCTCATCACCGGCATTCTGGTCGATTCGCGCGAAGAGCCCGGCTATTTTCGCAACTTTTACATGCGGCGCGTGCTGCGCATTTTTCCGCTGTATTACGGCGTGCTGTTCGCCTTGCTGCTGCTCACGCCCGCGCTCGGCATTCAGTGGCACGGCATCTTCATTCCGCTGCTGCTCTACCTGCAGAACTTTCAGAACTACAACCGGTACACGTTCAGTCTGGCACCCGGCGTCACGCTCAATCACCTGTGGTCGCTCGCCATTGAGGAGCAGTTTTACCTGCTGTGGCCGCTGCTCGTCTTTGCCGCGCGTGCCCGCCTGCGCGTCCTGCGGTTGGCGCTGGTCCTCAGCGTGTGTGCACTTCTCTTCCGCTTCGTGCTGATGGCCCAGTGGGGCAACGCCTATGCCGCGCACCACAGCATGTTTGCCCGCGCAGACGCGCTGCTGCTGGGCGGCGTGTTAGCCATGCTGTATCGTGGGTCCGCCTGGCCGCGCGTCCTCGCAATCGCACCGTGGCTTTTCGCCGGATGCGCGGGCCTTGTCGTCGTCTCGCTGCTGCGGCCGGCGGTTCCGCTGTTCGCGTCCATGTACTGGATCTTCTGCGTTCGATTCAGCATTGTGGCGTTCGCGTCCTGCGGCCTGCTGGTGTGGTCGCTGCGGCCAGGGCTGGTCTCGCGCGGTTTCAGCATGCTGCCACTGCGCTGGTTCGGCAAATACAGCTACGGCTTATACGTGCTGCACCTTATTTTTCTGCCATACCTCTCACGCGTCGGCCGCGATGCTTTCTTCGCGCTCACGCACAACAAGGCCGCCGCCGTCGCGCTTACCGCGTTTGCCGTGCTGGGCCTCGCATCGTTGGCGGCGTGGTTGTCATTCCAGTTCTATGAGAAGCCCTTCCTGCGGCTGAAGCGCTACTTCGACTACGCGCCCACAACGCGTCCGGTATCCTGAAGCAGATGGAGAACACCACGCCCACCTCGCCGGAGCTGCATCACCGCGGCTCGCCGCCGGGCTACCCTTCGCATCACGCGGCCGATGAACCGTTTGAAGGCGACGTGCCCTTCCAATCATGGGGCCGCTATCCGCGGTACGACGCGACGCTGGTGCCGCTCCACTGGCAGACCGATTATCCCGCCGTTCTCGCCGGCCACAACGGCATGCCCGCGGGCGCGCTGGCCGTCGGCATGGGCCGCAGCTACGGCGATAGTTGCCTATTGCGTGAGGGCAACCTCCTCGTCGCCACCGGCATGAACCGCCTGCTCAGCTTCGACAGAACCACCGGTATTCTGACCGCTGAAGCCGGTCTCACGCTCGCCCAACTCCTCGATTTCGCGGTCCCGCAAGGCTGGTTCCTGCCCGTTTCGCCCGGCACCAAGTACGTGACACTTGGCGGCGCGGTCGCCAACGACATCCATGGCAAAAACCATCACGTCGCCGGCACGTTCGGCGCGCACGTGACGCAGTTCGAACTTGTCCGCTCCGACGGCCAACACCTGCACTGCTCGCGCACCGACAATCCGGACTGGTTTGCCGCGACCATCGGTGGCCTCGGCCTCACCGGCGTCCTCACCTGGATTCAGCTCCGACTCAAGCCCATCGCCAGCCGCCTGATCGACTACGAGGGCATCCAGTTCCACGGCGTCGACGAATTTCTTGCGCTGACCGAGCAGTACAAACATGTCGAGTACACCGTGAGCTGGGTCGACTGCACCAGCACCGGCAAAAACTTCGCGCGCGGCATCTTTATGCTCGGCGACCACAGCAAGATTCCCGACGAACTCACATTGTCGCCCAGGCCAAAACTCGTGTTTCCCTTCGACGCACCGTCGTTCGCGCTCAACTCGGCAACCGTCGCGCTCTTCAACACCGCGTTCTTTCACAAGCAGATCAGGCCGCGCGTCCGTGCCCTGCAAGACTATGAGCCCTTCTTCTACCCGCTCGACAAGGTCCTGCACTGGAACCGCATGTACGGCAAATCCGGCCTGCTGCAGTTTCAATACGCCATCCCATGGGCCAGCGCGCGCGAAGGCACCATCGCCATCCTCAACGAGGTCGCAAAGTCCGGCCTTGCCAGCTTCCTCGCGGTGCTCAAGGCCTTTGGCGACGTGCCCTCGCCCGGCATGATGAGCTTTCCGCAGGCCGGCATTACGCTCGCACTCGACTTTCCCATCAAGCCCGAGAAATCCTTCACCCTCTTCGACCGCCTCGCGGCCATGACCCTCGACTTTGGTGGCAAGCTCTACCCCGCCAAAGACGCCCGCATGACCGCGCAGCAGTTCCAGGCGAGCTACCCGCAGTGGCAACAGTTCGCCCGCTTCAAAGACCCGCTGCTCACCAGCAGCTTCTGGGAGCGCGTTACCCAATAACTCCGCGTACTTTGCGCAAACTTCGTGAACATTGCGGACGCTCTTCAACCCCGCACGAGGACAAGAACGAATGCCCGACACCAACCTTCCGAAGCGCGACCTGACCCACAACCCGCGCAAGGTCCTCATCTTCGGCGCAACCAGCGGCATTGCCGAAGCCACTGCCCGTATCTGGGCCAAAGAGGGCGCCAATATCTTTCTCGTCGCCCGCAACGCCGACCGCCTGGCTGCCGTCGCTGCCGATCTCAAGACCCGCGGCGCGGCTTACGTCGACTCCGCCGTGCTCGACCTCGACCAGATCGAGCAGCACCCGGCCCTCTGCGCCCGCGCCGTCGAATCGCTCGGCGGCCTCGACGTCGCCTACCTCGCCGTCGGCATCCTCGGCGACCAGCCCCGCGCCGAGCAGGAAACCGAGCACGCCCTCCACATCCTTCACACCAACTACACGGTGCCGGTAAGCCTGCTCACTTGGCTCGCCAACTTCATGGTCAAGCAGGGCCACGGTACGTTGGCAGTCTTGAGCTCTGTCGCCGGCGAGCGCGGCCGCAAGTCCAACTATGTTTACGGCTCCAGCAAGGCTGGGCTCACCGCGTTTCTCGGCGGCCTACGCAACCGCGTCGACCGCGAAGGCGTCCACGTCCTAACGATCAAGCCCGGCCCGGTCAAAACCGGCATGACCGCCGGCATGAAGGGCAGCGAAAAGTTCGCCGACCCCGACAAAGTCGCCGCGGAAATCGCCAAAGCCGTCGACAAGCGCACCGACGTCCTCTATACCCCGATCCAGTGGGCACCCATCATGGCCGTCATCCGCGCCATCCCCGAACGCATTTTTAAGGGCTTGAACCTTTAAAATCAGCCACTTCTATTTCACAGTAAAGCTTCATGGCTCCCTATGCTTTTCCATAGGGAGCCATAAAACTTTTGAGACGATGTTGAATTTTCTTTTAATAAACAAGCTTTATTGAGAATGGCACCCGGATTGCTTTATTCGTGACATACCAGTGATCCAGGTTCATTGCACCGCATGACATAAGGCATGCGGAAGCTTCGTCTTCTTTCTATTCCAGTTCACGTTTGAGGGCCATCTTGATGTCTTTTCGCAATTCTGTACTGACTGTCAGCCTCGCTTTTTCCGCTGTCACCCTTACCGCCTCTGCACAAGGAAACATCGGTGGAAGCCTGCGTGGTTCTATTGCTGATGCGTCAGGGGCCGCTCTCCCGAACAGCACTGCAGTCTTGACCAGTGCCGAACGCGGCACCACCTACAAGGCCGCCGTCGATTCTAAGGGGCAGTACGTGTTCAGCTCAGTGCCTCCAGGAACTTATGCCTTGGCCATCTCCAGTCCTGGCTTTGCAGAGGTGCGGTATGACAAGGTCGTCATTGATCTCAATGCCGCCAAGACGCTGGATGCCGCGCTCAAGGCGGGCGGTAGCACGGAAGTGGTCGACGTTTCAACTGAATCGGAAAAGATTGTGACGGAAAACACCGCGGTTACCGGTCTGTTTACCGAATCTCAGATCAAGGATTTGCCGCTTAACGGTCGCGACTACAGCAATTTGGTCTATTTGTCACCTGGCATCACGCGATCCGCCAGTTCCACCGGCCAGGGTTCGGGCATGGTGGCGGCAGGTACCCGCGCCACCAATAACAATTTCCTGATCGATGGTGCAGACAACAACGATCCCGTCGTTCCATCCGGTGCGGCAGGTGGTGCCAGTGGACAGATCGGTGCCGTGCCGCTCGATGCCATCCGCGAGTTCACCGTGATCAGTTCCAACCCCACGGCGGAGTTCGGCCGTTCTTCCGGTGCTGTCATCAATGTCGTGACAAAGAGCGGTACCAACCAGGTACACGGCACGCTGTTTGAGTTCTTCCGAAACCCGGTGCTCAACACGCGTCAGTATTTCGATCCGCTCGGCAGCAAAACCGGCCTGAAGCAGAATGACTTTGGCGGCCAGTTCGGCATTCCGCTCTGGAAGGATCGCACCTTTATGGCGGCTGCATACGAAGGCTACCGCCAGCGCCAAAAGGCGAACTCGACTCTTTACCTGCCCACCCAGCAATTAATTGCCAGTATTACTGACCCGGCATTGCGCCAGCTTTTCCAAGCGGTCTATCCGGTGGTCAATGGTGCAGCAGTGACGGCGGCCAATTACCAGACAGTTGGCTTTACCTCGACGGTCGCGAAGTACACCAACAATCTTGATGGCGATACCGGCTTTGTTCGCTTCGACCACAATTTCTCTCCGAATCACCAGATCTTCCTGACCGGCAGTATTCTGGACGGTGTGTATGGTGCAGCCCAGTCCAGCGTCGTTCCGGGTGCGGGTTATGGTGAAACGCTGCGTCCGTATCACTTCGTGCTTTCCGACACCTACACCATCAACGCGCACATGCTGAATGTGGCGCGTGTCGCGTTCCAGCGTGCGGCGTATGCATTCCCGGGCGAAAATCCAACCACTGCGATGCTCGCCGCCGGAAGTGCCCGTACCGCGGGACCCTATGCCGGTCAGCCGTACGCCAATGACTTGGCAAGCGCGAATGGCATTCCGACGGTCTCGTCTTACTATGGCCTGTTCAGCACAATCGGTGTCGCGACCAACTTTCCGCAAGGCCGCGCTTCCAACGTCGCATCTTACGCCGATGCGCTTTCAATTCAGAAGGGCAAGCATGAGCTGAAGTTTGGCTTCGAGCTGCGGCGTATTCAGGAGAACGGCTACTTTTCGAGCAATGTACGCCCCGGCGTCACCATCAATGACGGAACCCTGCTCTCCACCCAGCAGGGCGCGGTCATCTCCCAGACGCAGTATTTCTATCTCACCGGCAGCTCCGACCGCGGCTTTCGCCAGTTGGAGCAGGGCTACTTCGCGCAAGACACCTGGCGCGCGACCCCACGGCTCACCATCGAGCTCGGCGCGCGGTATGAAATCTTCCCGGCCTTTTCGGAGTCGAAGAACCTGATCAACAACGCCTTTGTGATGGATGCGAACAACCATCCGAACGCCTGCCAGTCGCTGCCGCTGGGCGCAGGCATGAACACCGTCGCGCTCATTAACCCGACGAACTTCGGCATCAAGGCGTTCTGCACCGATTACAACAACGTTGCACCGCGGGTCGGCTTCTCCTACGACGTTTCGGGTAAGGGCAACACCACTATCCGCGGCGCATGGGGTGTCTTCTACGACCGTATCTTCGACAACGTGTACGGCAACAGCCGCTTCAATGCACCCCAGGTGGCTCCCATCACTTCAAATCCCACAGCGTTTGACGGGACACAGGCGACCGGTACGATCAGCACGACCCAGGTCTACACCGCCACGGTCATAGATCCGCACCTCCGCACGCCGTACACCTACCATTACAATCTCGCAGTGTCGCAGCAACTCGACAAGGACACGTCGCTTACGGTGGGCTACGTCGGCGCGGTCGGCCAAAAGCTGTTTGCCACCGAGCGTCCAAACTACGGTACCACCTTCCCCAACTCCTTCCGTCCCACGAACCAGGGTGTGCTCACCCGTTCGGGAACGGACGTTGCTGCCGGAATTATTCGCGCTCCGTTTGGTGCCTTCAGCTATCGCACCTCCAACGCTGCGTCCAACTTTCACTCGCTTGAGGTAAATCTGCAGCGTCGAATGTCGCACGGTCTGAGTGGCGGCGTTGCGTACACCTTCGCGCACAGCATGGACAACATTTCCGACGAAATCGCTGGCGGTACCGACTCGGCAAACCCGCAGGCGACCTATGACAACCTGCTGGCACCGTACCTGGCACCGGGTTCGCCCTGCACCACGGCACAGGTGTCTGCGGCAACCCGTGTAGCATCCACCATCTCCTCCGATGCTACCTTTCTGGCCGCGATGCAATGCGCTACGAAGAATCCCACGCTGACCCTGGCGCAGGCGGCAACGCAGTTCACCAGCAGCTACACCGTGTTCCGACCCATCGGTGCGAACTACGGCGACTCGGCCTTCGACGTTCGCCAGCGTGCCGCCGTCAACGTCAACTACGAACTGCCCTTTGGTCGCAGCCGGAAGTACGCCTCTAATGTCAACGGCATCACCAACCAGGTGATCGGTGGGTGGAACCTGAGCAGCGTCGTCGATACCCAGACCGGAACACCGTACATCGTCACCTCTGGTGTCGACTCCAACCGCGATGGCGATTCCAACGATCGCGCCGTGCTGACGTCGGTTTCCAGCCGTAACCCGGCGCTGGTGAAGAACAACACTACCAGCACCCAGGTCGTCAGCCGCTACCAGTGCTCCACCAACGCGGTCGATGCCACCACGCGCTCCAAGACCTGCACGGACGGTGGCGGCACCATTACCTTCAACCAGGGCATCGGCCTTATCGATCCTATTTTTCGCCTACACCGCGGAGCCCTGCGTGAACCCGGTATCTTCAACTGGGATATGGGTCTGCGTAAGAACTTTCCACTCCACGATCAGTACAACCTGCGCTTCTCCGCAGACGCGTTTAATGTGCTGAACCGTGCCAACTTCAGCACGCTCGGTGGCACGCTTACCAGCTCCTCTTTCGCTCGATCTTCCTCGCAGCGTTCCATCAACAACACCTTCTCGCGCCAGTTCCAGCTTGCGCTGAAGGTCGAGTTCTAAACACTCTCCACTAGTAAACGGGCCCACGCATCAAGCGTGGGCCCGTTTGCTAGTACAAAGAAAGTGGCTGCTACCATTTTGATGCAGCACTAAGTTCTCTCGGAATTGGAGTTTGGCGAACAGGCGGGAGGACGGTCGTCAGCTATAGCTACTACTGCTGCTGCTGGGCCTGCTGGATGCGGCGTGCGGTCAGGGCTGCGTTGGCGGGAAGTTGCTGCGGCATCCGTTGCGCCTTTTCCACCAGCATCGACCAGTCTTCCGGCACGGGCAGTTCCTGGTCCGGCAGCGGCGTTCCCTCGCTGGGGGATACGCGTACGGCGACGGTCAGTTCAGTGCCGGCACTGCCGCGGTAGATGCCGTGCGTTGGTGGAACATCCGCGTAATCGCGACCGATGGCGGTACGAATGTGGCGGTCGCCCGCGATCAGCCAGTTTGTCGGGTCGAAGCCGACCCAGCCAATCTGCGGCAGCAGGGCCTCGATCCACGCGTGCGTCGCGGAACTCACACTGCGATCGCTCTTGCCGCTTTCCGCGTTGGAGTGCAGATAGCCGCTCACATAACGGCAGGGAATCCGCAGCCGCGACCGAATGAGCGCCAGCATCACATGCGCAAAGTCCTGGCATACCCCCGTTCGCTGCTCCAGCGCAACGTCGATCGGTGAATCCACCGCGGTCGATTTCGGCACGTAGTCGAACGCGCGGTACACCTGCTCATTTAGATCATGCAGCACCATCAGAGGATCGTCGCGGCGCTGCAGCTTGAGTTCATCCGCCAGCTTGTCGAGCCGCGGCGTGGCATGGGTAAACTCGCTCGGGAAAAGAAACTCCCAGTAATCGCCCGCCTGCACCATGCTGTCGAGCTCTGCCCACGCATCGGGTGCCAGAAATGCCGGCACGGGCAGCGTCTCTTCCATCTCTACCAAGCTCTCCGCAACGATGACCAGTTGCTGGTGCGCGCCGGGAATGTCGAAGTGGTGGACATGATTTTGTAAGTGGTCTCTGTAACTGAACACGCGGCAGCGCGGCGAGACCGAAAGCTGGAAGGAAAGGCACCGCTGGTTCTCGTCGGAACGCGGATGCATGCGCGTTTCCATAATACTTTCACTAATGGCTTTGTTGTACTCGAATTTCGTCAGATGCCGCACGGTGTAATACATGGCGCGCTCCAGAATAGATCGTGAAAGGGAAGAAGGTGCGGGAACAGGTTTAATTTATCCCGCGAGCGCAGCCTGGATGCTGTAATCGACATACAGCTCGTAGATGGCCAAGTGAATTTCCGAGGAGATCTTCTGGATATTGTGCAGGTACGCCACGACACCCGCACCAAGAATTTCATCCACGCTGCTGTAGCTGAGCATGGCACGCAAGCGGCCGGAGATGCGGCTTAGCTTTTCAGAACGCGTGCCGCCGCTGACAGCTTCCACTGCCTTCAGCGCACAGTTCATGGAGTCGATGGAGAAGCGGAGGGAGTGCGGAAAATCTGCATCCAGCAGAAGGAATTCGAGGATCCATTCCGGGTCCAGATCGGCGGTGTAGACCTTGCAATATGCCTCAAACGCCGTGGCGGAACGGAGCAGGCCGCTCCATTCCAGATACTCATTGCCGTCGCGCAGGTGTTCATGCTCGCGCCAAAGCTCATCCTGGTAGCTTTCGAGCAGGTTCGCCGTGGCCGACGCGCGCTCCATATAGCGGCCCACCTGGATAAATTGCCAGCCCTCGCCGTGGCTCATGGTGGAATCGGTAACGCCCTGGAACTGGTGCACGGCCTCCATGACCTGCGTCAGAAACTCCGTAGGCGCCTCGTTCTCGCCCAGCACCGTCTGCGCCTGCATGTTGCTTTTCAGCTCCGGTCGGGTGACCTGCAGATACAGGCTATTGAGCCGCTGCCACATCTCCGTCGAAATCTGTTCGCGCACATGACGGGCATTTTCGCGCGCAGCGATGATGCAGCCAAGCACGCTTGCCTGGGAATCTGGGCGGAAGGTGAGTTCGCGCGCCAGGGTAAAAGCATCACCGTTCCACTCCACGTCCACCGGTGAGCCTAGCGACAGCAGAACGCGCTGCCAGCGGCGATCCGCGCTGTCCGGGTTTTCGTCCAGCATCAGGTTCAGGTTCACGTCCAGCAGCCGCGTGGTATTTTCCGCGCGCTCCAGATATCGGCTCATCCAGTACAGGCTGTCGGCAACGCGGGATAACATGAGGAGCTCCGTTCTAACTCAAACAACAACGGTGAAACAGGCTTGTGGCAGAGTAAGTTAGCAGGACAATGACTTACTCGCTCAGTACCCAGGTATCTTTACTGCCGCCGCCCTGCGAACTGTTCACGACGAGTGAACCTTTGGTCAGGGCGACACGGGTAAGTCCTCCGGGAACGATGGATACTTTGTCGGAACCGTACAAGACGTAAGGTCGCAGGTCGACGTGACGCGCCTGAAAGCCATCGTCCATCAGGCAGGGTGCGCGGCTGAACGTGATTGTCGGCTGGGCGATGTAGTTGCGCGGATCGGCCTGAATTTTTCCGGCGAATTCCTCGCGCTGCGCGGCGGTACTTTGCGGGCCGATCAACATGCCGTAACCGCCGCTCTCGCCCACGGCCTTAACCACCATCTTGTCCAGATTCGCGAGCACGTGGTTGCGCTCTTTTTCAATGGACATGAGGAACGTTTTAACGTTGGGCAGAATCGGATTTTCGCCAAGGTAGTACTTGATAATGTCGGGTACGTAGGCGTAGATCGCTTTATCGTCCGCGACACCCGTACCGAAGGCGTTGGCCAGCGTGACGTTACCGGCGCGATAGGCGTTGAACAGGCCGCTGACGCCCAGCATGGAATCGGGGCGGAAGCTGAGTGGATCGATAAAGTCGTCGTCCACGCGGCGATAGATCACATCTACCTGGCGTAAGCCGCTGGTCGTGCGCATGTAGACGACGTTGTCGTGCGTCACCAGGTC
>CBAAAH010000027.1:0-15150 GCA_964658865.1 uncultured Granulicella sp. | reverse complement strand
TGAATCGGGGAGCCTGTCTTTGCTGAACCCTGCTGGATGCCTGGGCCGAGGCGTGCGTCAGGATGAAGAACTACACCCTTGCCTCATGGAGCGTCTGTGCAACGATTTTGTTTGACCCTCGATCTTCGAAACGATCCGGCATTGATCGCCCAGTACATTGCACGGCACCAACAGGTGTGGCCAGAGGTACTGGCCGCGTTGCAAGAGGCTGGCGTGCTTCACCTATCGTTGTATGAACTGGAAGGACGGTTGTGCATGGTGATGCACACGTCGGAAGACTTTACCTTTGAGCGCAAGGCAGCGATCGACCGCAACAATCCCACGGTAATGGAGTGGGAAAAACAGATGAGCCGCTACCAGCAGGCAGACGAGGGTGCCGACGCCGGGAGTAAGTGGAGACGGATGCAGCCCGTGTTCGAGTTCGACAGCGACGGGGTAGTCTCTCGTTAAGGTGTCTGAAGGTGTAACGCGATACTGGCCTCTTCGCTTGCGTTGCGATATGTTGCCGCATGCTCGGGCTGTTTGATATCGACACCATAGGTTGGGAAAATTGCCCGCACGGTAGAGTGCGGACCATCCTCCTGCACGAGCGCCGGCAGACACGTGCGAATCACGTCCAGCGCGATGCTGGCGGACACCGAAGCTCCGGGCGACGCCCCCAGAAGCGCCGCGATGCTGCGATCCTGACTGGTGATCACCTCTGTGCCGTAGTGGACGATGCCTGCCTGGCCATCTGTTTTTTTGATGGCCTGCACGCGAATGCCGGCGTCGATCACGCGCCAATCTTCCGCACGCGCCTGTGGGTAAAAATCGCGCAGAGATGCCAGCCTGTCCGCCTTGCTTTGCATGCCTTGCTGGCGAAGATAGCGGATCAGGTCGAGGTTCGTTACGCCGATGCGCAGCAGCGTCGCAACGTTATGCGTCCGCATCGAACGAGGCAGGTCGAGGTGGCTGCCGCCGCCGTGCAGGAACTTGGTGGTCCATGCAGCGAAGGGGCCGAAGAGGAGAACCTGCTTGCCGTCGAGCAGCCGCGTATCCAGGTGCGGAACGGCCATGGTCGGCGCCGCACCGAGCGCCTGCCCGTAGACCTTGGCGTGATGGCGGGCGATGATCTCCGGATTGTCACAGACGAGCCACTGGCCGCCGATCGGAAAGCCGCCGATGCCGCGACTCTCTGGAATGCCGGTTTTTTGTAGCAGCGGGAGGCTGCCTCCGCCCGCACCGATAAAGACAAAGGACGCCGTGCTGCGGTGCGTTGCGCGGGTGTGCAGATTCTGCGCATGCACGGACCAGTCTTTGCCCTGGCGCGTCAGGTTCGTCACACGATGCGCGGCGAGGACGCTGCAGCCCGGCTGGGCAGCGAGCCAGGCCATCAGTTGCCGCGCGAGCGCGCCGAAATTGACATCGGTTCCGCCATCCATACGGGTGGCGGCCACCGCCTCTTGTGTACGGCCTTCCATCAGAAGCGGTGCCCACTGGTGAATTTTTCCAGCATCCGCAGTGAACTGCATCGCCTGGAAAAACGGGTGCGCGGACATGCCCTGATAACGGGCGCGCAGAAACTCAACCTGCGCCGGCCCATGCACAAAGCTCAGGTGAGGCACGGGCCGAACGAACTCCCGTGGATCTGGAAGAATGCCGTGAGTGACGGCGAAAGCCCAAAACTGGCGGGAATATTCAAACTGCTCAAACACTTCGAGCGCTTTGCGAATGTCGACGCTGCCGTCCGGCATGCGGTTGGGCGTATAACTCAACTCGCACATGCCTGCGTGGCCGGTACCCGCGTTATTCCATCCGTGAGAACTTTCCTGCGAGAGCTGCTCCGTCGTTTCATATACCTGGATCTGCAGGCTTGGCTGAAGGCACTTGAGCAACACGCCGACCGATGCGGACATGATGCCACTGCCGATCAGAACGACATGGGGATTCATGAGAGGAGCGACTTGAGCTTGAGTCATAACTTAGGAGACACCGTAAGTGCGCGGTCAAGATGGGTGTAGCCGCCATCGACAAACACCTGTTGCCCGGTGGTGTGTGCTGACTGCGTGGGAGACAGCAGGAAGACGACCGCTGCGGCGATTTCCGCAGGCATGGTCATGCGGTGACCGAGGGGAATGCGGCGTTCAATCGCTTGCAGGGCCTCGTCTCCCTTTTCCTGGAGAGCAAGCCAGTCCTGATAAAGCGGTGTCTGCACCTCTGCGGGAACGACGCAGTTGACGCGCATGCCTGCAGGCAGCAGTTCCGCAGCCCACTCGCGCGTCAAGGCGAATTGTGCCCCCTTCGCGGCGGCGTAGGCGGAGCTTCCTCCCTGCCCGGTGACAGCGACTTTGGAGCTGATATTTACGATGGAACCTTGCGATTCCTTGAGCATCGGCAAGCAGTAGTGCGCCATCGCGTAATAGTGCAGCAGGTTTTGCCGCAGACTTTCGAGGAAGCGTGCGGGAGTTCCCTGTGCGAGGCCGATGCTGTCGTTACTCCCGGCGTTGTTGACGAGGGCATCGATGCGTCCGTACTGCCGGTGTACGCGCTCCACAGCATGGCTGCAATGATCCGGTTCGGCTAACTCCGCTTCCACGAAGGTACAGCGTAGATTCGATCGCATCTCCGCTTGCAACTGCAGCGCAGCAGGTGACAGCCGGCCGATGACAGCAACCTGCGCGCCTTCCTGCAGGCAAGCGCGCGTGATGGCTTCCCCAATGCCGGAACCACCACCGGTGACCAGAACGACGCGATCGTGCAGTCCAAGATCCACAAAGACACTCTACGGCAAAACGCTAGCGAAGATTGAAGAAACCACCATCGAGAGGATAATCCACACCGGTAAGAAACGACGCTTCATCCGAGCAAAGATAGAGAGCGAGTGCGGCGACCTCGGCGGGTGTTCCCATGCGGCCGATGGGCTGTGCCTTAGCCAGCACCTCCATCTGCGCCTGCTCACGGCCGGGGTAATTCCTCGCAAGAAAGCCGTCAACAAACGGGGTGTGAATGCGCGCAGGAGAAATGCAGTTACAGCGCAAGCCCTGCGCAATGTAGTCGCGCGCAACGGAGAGCGTCATGGAGAGCACCGCGCCCTTGGTCATGGAGTACGCGAAGCGATCCGGCAGGCCGGCCGTTGCCGCGATAGACGCCATATTGACGATGCAGCCGGGCCGATCTGCAAGCAGCAACGGCAGCGCTGCACGCATGCACAGGTACGTGCCACGCACATTAACGGCATACAGGCGATCCAGATCGTCCGGTGCGGTGGAGTCGAGCTTGCCGACGTGCGCGATACCCGCGCAATTGACCAGAATGTCCAATTCGTGAATGGAGGCAAAGGCTTCTGCGACGCTGCTTTCCCTGGAGACATCAATGGCGACTGCCCGTGCCGGATTGCCGGTATCGCCGGTCAGTGCATCGGCCTTGCTGCCGGCTGCAGCCGCATCCAGATCGCCCAGCACCACCGACGCACCCGCGCCATGAAACAGGGTGGCGACTGCCAGTCCAATGCCGCTGGCGGCACCTGTTACCAGGGCTCTCTTCCCACTCAGGTCAAACATAAACTCTCCACACGGTCGGTGCTCCCCAGATACAAGCTGCCGACTGCTACCACCGAACATACAGCAGCAGCCTGCCCTTCGAATAGATCATCCGCGCAAATCCCTGTTCATTGACGAACATCTGCGCATCCCCATAAAATCGGCGAGTCTGCAGCAAGAATAGTTGCGACGACGCTTCGTCTCCAGGGCGAAGGCACGGAGCCCATGAAAGAAATCGTCATCACGGCAGTACGCATCATCGACCTCCGCTTTCCCACGTCGCGGGAGCATATCGGCTCCGACGCCGTCAATACCGACCCGGACTACTCCGCAGCATATTGCGTGCTGGAAACGGACGGTGAATTCGAAGGACACGGTCTGACGTTTACGCTGGGCCGTGGCACGGAGCTGGTGGTCGATGCCTTGCGCCTGCTGAGTACGCGCGTGCGCGGCCGCTCCTTGAACGATATTACGGCAGACTTGAACGGCTTTTACCTGCAGTTGATTGGCGACACGCAACTACGCTGGCTGGGGCCGGAAAAGGGCGTGATTCACCTGGCGTGTGCCGCGCTTTTAAATGCCGTGTGGGACCTGTACGCACGAGTGGAAGGCAAGCCGGTGTGGCAACTGCTGGCGGACATGACGCCCGAACAGATCGTGGCCGCCATCGACTTCCGCTACATCGAAGATGCGCTTACCCGCGAGGAGGCGCTGGAGATGCTGCGCGCCGGCAAGCAGGGCCAGGCAGAACGGCTGGCTCTGCTGCAGGCATCGGGCTACCCGGCGTACACCACGTCTGTCGGATGGTTCGGCTTTAGCGATGAGAAGATTCGCCGCCTTTGCCAAGAAGCACTTGCCGACGGCTGGACCCACTTCAAGTTGAAGGTCGGCGGCACCGAGGCCGACGACCTGCGTCGTGGCCGCATTGTGCGCGAGGAGATTGGCGCGGAAAACCGGCTGATGGTGGACGCCAACCAGAAATGGGGCGTAAACGAGGCGATTCGACGAACGCGCAACCTTGCCCAACTCGACCTCTGGTGGATGGAAGAACCGACCAGCCCGGATGACATCCTAGGGCACGCGCGCATTCGCCGGGAGGCTGCACCGACGCGCATCGCCACGGGCGAGCATTGTCATAACAGCGTGATGTTCAAGCAACTACTGCAGGCGGGAGCGATCGACGTTTGCCAGATCGATAGCTGCCGCGTCGCCGGTATTCACGAGAATTTGGCCATCCTGCTGATGGCAAAAAAGTTCGGCGTGCCGGTTTGCCCGCATGCCGGCGGCGTTGGCTTGTGCGAGTATGTGCAGCACCTCGCCATGTTCGACTTTCTGGGTGTCTCCTGCACGCTGCAGGATCGTGTGATTGAATATGTCGATCACCTTCACGAGCACTTTCGACATCCGGTGCGCATTGACCGGGGGCATTACAGCCTACCAAAAGCTACCGGGTACAGCGCCGAGATTCTACCGGCTTCCCTGGAAGAGTTCAGCTTTCCGCACGGCAAGGCATGGAAGGAATCAACCGATGAAAATCGTCCGCTACACGCATAACGGTGGCCCCGCGGTTGCGGGAATATTGCAGGGAAATCAGATCCAGCCATTCGCACGGCAGGGCGACCTCGATCCCGTGCTGAAACACATCGCCAGCAGCATTGTGCTGCCAGAGCTGAAGGATGATCTTCTGCCATTCAGCCAGGTCGTGTTGCAGGCCCCACTCTCGCATCCGCCACGCATCTTCGGCATCGGGTTGAACTACCGTGAGCATGCCGCTGAATCGAAGATGGCGGTGCAGGCTGTGCCTACAGTTTTTCTGAAACTGGCGTCTTCCATCGTTGGCCCGGATGCCGACGTGCTGCTACCGCCAGAGGCGACCGAGCCGGACTATGAAGCGGAACTTGCTGTCGTGATTGGCAAGCCCGGGTACCGCATCGCCGCGTCCGCGTGGGAGGAGCACGTGTTCGGGTACACCATCGTGAACGATGTCAGTGCGCGCGGCGTGCAGCTTGCCACCTCGCAGTGGACCCTGGGCAAGAGCTTCCCCAGCTTCACGCCCATGGGACCATGCATCGTGACACGCGATGAGATTGCGGACCCACATGAGCTCGACATCACATTGACGTTGAGTGGCGAAGTCATGCAGTCGGCCAACACGCGCGATTTGATCTTCCGCATTCCAGAACTGATCCACTACATCTCGTCCATTGTTCCGCTGGAAGCGGGAGACGTGATCAGCACGGGAACGCCTCCGGGGGTTGGCTTGGGCAGAACGCCCAAGCGCTGGTTGCTGCCGGACGAAACGATGGTGATCGAGATCGAAGGCATCGGTGAACTCCGGAATCGCACACGGCACATCGATTAGGTTTGCTGAAACTCGAGGAAAATGCGATGCGCATCGATGCTCACATCCACCTGTGGCGCTACAACGCGACGGAGTTTGGCTGGATCGATGACCGGTCTACGGAGTTGCGCCGCGATTTTCTTCTGCCCGATCTGGATCGGGTGATGTATCGCACGGGCGTTGACGAGGCGATCGCGGTGCAGGCACGGCCCGCACTGGACGAGACGCGTTGGTTGCTGGAGATGGCCAGGGCTTCCAGCCGTATTTGCGGCGTTGTTGGATGGATTCCTTTAGCCGCTGAGAACTTACCCGCAATACTGGAGGAGTTTTGCGAAGAGTCAAAACTTTTCGGCTTTCGTGAGATGTTGCAGGGTGAGCCCGCGGGATATATGGATCGGCCGGAGATCAATCGTGGCATGGCCTCACTTACTGCCGGCGGTTACGCCTACGACTTACTTCTGCGCGCCGATCAACTGCAAGAAGCGACCCGCTTTGCCGACCGGCATACACACCAGCGGCTTGTGCTGAACCATGCCGCCAAGCCGCGCATTGCGGAGGGTTTACTGGCGCCCTGGAAGACCTACCTGCGTGCGCTTGCAGAAAGAGAACATGTCACCTGCAAGCTGTCTGGCCTGGTAACCGAAGCGGATTGGAACGACTGGACCATCGACACACTGAGACCCTATCTGGACGTGTGCGTCGAAGCGTTTGGCACGCGGCGTTTAATCGCTGCATCGGACTGGCCCGTATGCCTGCTCGCGACCACCTGCGAGAGGTGGTGGCAGGTGTTGGCCGACTATTTCGCAACGTTCAGTGAACACGAGCGTGCAGAGGTCTACGGAGAGAACGCGCTCCGCACCTACAGGTGCCCAACGCAGTCATCGAGTGATAAGGTAAGCGTGTGAAAAATACTCAACCGCAGGCAACACCGACGGTGGCCAGCATGCAAGCCACGAGCCTGTTCCCGGCACACTATCGTCTTCCGTTCGCTTTGGTGACCGGGTTATTTTTTCTCTGGGGCATGTCCAATAACCTTACGGATATCCTTGTGCAGCAGTTTCGCAAGTCGTTCGAGTTATCCCCGCTGCAAGCGCAACTGGTACAGACGGCGGTGTTTCTGGGCTACTTCTGCATGGCAATTCCAGCCGCCATTGTTTCCCATCGAAAAGGGTACAAAACCGGCATCCTGCTGGGCCTTGTGCTGTTTGGCGTGGGTATGTTGCTGTTCTGGCCGGCGGCCGTAATCGGGCGCTACAATCTCATCCTTTCGGCATTGTTCGTGGTGGGCTGTGGGTCGGCGGTATTGGAAACTGCGGCCAACCCGTACATCGCGCAGGCAGGTGCTTCTGTAACGTCGGAACGGCGGCTTAACTTTGCACAAAGCTTCAATCCGCCTGGAACAATCGCCGGGGTATTAGTCGGTACCTTTTTTATTTTCTCGGGTGTGGAGTTATCCCCGCAACGCGTTGCCGCATTAAAACAGCAGGGCCAATATGCGGCATACCTGCATAGCGAAGTGATGCGCGTCGTTCCGACGTATGTCACGCTGGGCTGCATCGTTCTTGCCTTTGCCGCTGTGATCGGTTTCACCCCTTTTGCACCGAATTCAAAGCCATCGGCCCAAGGCAACGAGCCAAAGACCATTGGGGCTGACTTACTCAGCCTTCTGCAACGGCCGCAGTTACTCGCGGCAATTTTTACGCAGTTCTGTTATTGCGGCGCTCAGGTGGCGACTTGGTCCGCATTCATTCCGTATATGAAACAGTATGCCGCCATCTCCGAACGAACCGCCGGCCTGTTCCTGACGGGGAACCTGGTTGCCTTTGCATTGGGGCGGCTGGTTTCAACGGGACTGATGCAGTGGATTCGCCCGACACGCATGATCAGTGTGTATGCCGTCGCAAACATCTGCCTGCTGGCGGTCGGAATGGTGCACCCCGGATTCGTGGGTGCAGTCGCCATTTTGCTGACAAGCTTCTTTATGTCGATCATGTATCCGACCATCTTCGCGCTCGGGATTAAAGGGTTAGGTTCTCGCACCAAGCTGGCCAGTTCGCTCCTTGTAATGGCGGTGATCGGTGCGGGATTGTTGCCGCCACTTGTAGGACTTGTTGCAAAACATACAGGCAGTTACGCACAGTCATACGGCTTGGTCATCGCATGTTATGCCGTTGTTGCGCTCTATGGTTTCCGTCATCGCGCGACGGACACAACGATTCTAAGCACCATGCACTAACGCGGAGCAACCGATCAACCTCTGGTTTGCACTGTTCTTGCTACAGACCAGTCGTTCTTCCCCCAATTGCCGCTGTGATTTGCATCGCAGCCTGTTTCAAAAGGTCCTTCACGTACTGAGGTTTCATCATTGGAACCGCGTACTGAAGATATGGCACGGTAAGTGCCGCGACAGCAAATCCACGGTCATCCAGAACTGGAAAACTGATGTTTACAACACCTTTGACGAGATAACTTTCCCGGTTTTCACAGCCGGCAGCTCGAATCCGTTTGAGATGAAGATCAAGATCGGTGGGCGGCTGCTTGCCCGACGTGCGCGTCCACTCCGATAGCATTCGTGCCTTGGCTTCGACGTCAAGGTACGCAAGAATGACATATCCACTTGCAGCATCCAGCATGTCCACCGAAGATCCCATCTTGACATAAAAGCCAACGTTCGTCGGTGCGTTGGTTTGTGCCAGGATTACGAGATTCCCTGATTCAAGCACGCCAAGATGGCAGGACTGGCCGGTTTCGTTGGCCAATCGCGCCATCACAGGAAGTGCGTCGGCAATCAGGCGCTCGATGGGAGGATGCTCCTGGACCAATTTGAATAGCTTCAAGGTCAGGGAATACCGCTCCTCCGCGACGGGCGCAATGTAACCTCGGCGCTCAAGACATAAGAGCATGCGGAAGATTTCCGACGGAGTTCGAGCCAATTCCCGTGCGACTTGACTCTTTGTCAGCCCGGCCGGTTGCCGCGCAAGGAGTTCTAACACGTCGAGCCCTTTTTCAAGAGCGGGCGTAGAGTAGCTCGCTGCTTTTGCCGATTTCCGAAGTTGTTTCTTGGGTGTTGGCGCCATGGACCAAAGATAATCGAACGGCAAAACGTCACGTGCATGGACAGCAGGAAAACATGTCGTGAGTGACTGCAAGGCGGTCGCTCGAACGATTACCAGTCAATGAAGCCACTAAAGTCTTTGAGTACCAGATTTTAGTGGCGGGGACGACGGGGCTCGAACCCGCGACCTCCGCCGTGACAGGGCGGCGCTCTAACCAACTGAGCTACGTCCCCAGCTTAATTCAAGCTGGATACTACAAGTCACCTGAAATGAGCATCTTCACGCAAAATAAGAGTGAGGCTCTCTTCCACCGTTACTACGTTTGCCCACATGTACCCTGCCTCAAACTTGTCAGCAGGTTATAGGGGCAAACCGTTGCAACAAGAACGAGTCTACCAGAGATTTTCCGTTCGATGTTTCCACAGATGTATGCGCACCTGAACATCTCTCGGGCAAATGTTTTACAGCATTTTTTCGGGAGGCTCCCCCTCTTGCGAACTGCCGATGCTATAACTAGGACTGTTCTAGTCCTAGATCATTTCGTTGAGGGCCGCCTTGTTTCGCTCGACTATATTCTTCCGTCGCTTTCTTCCTGCGCTGCCGCTCCTGGGTCTCGGCTTCAGCGTGTGTGCCGTCGTCCTTGCACAGGGCCCGCGCGAACGTCCCCGCTATGTGCTACAGGCACTTGACCTCGACCACGACGGCAGTTTGTCTGCACAGGAAATTCAAGCTGCTCCCGTGTCGCTGCTCAAGCTCGACAGCAACAGAGACGGCGAGATTACCGCAGATGAGATGGAACCGCCGCGCGGCGATGCCGGCGCAAGCCCTGACCAGCTCGCAACGCGGCTCATGGCGTTCGACAAGAATGGCGATGGCGTACTGACACCCGATGAGCTGCCCGAGCGCATGCAGGCGCTGTTCGCCCGTGCCGACACCAACCACGACGGCAAGCTGACAGCCGACGAGATTCGCCAGAGCGCCGCGCACACCGGCGGCGCGAACGGGCGCCGTGGAGGTCCCGGTTCCGCGACCGGCATGATGCGCCTTGACCCCGTGCTGGCGGCGCTCGATGTCGACCGCGACGGCGTTCTCTCCTCCGCGGAGATTCACAACGCTTCCGCGGCACTGCTCACGCTGGATGTCAACCACGACGGCATCGTCGAGGCGTCGGAGATGCGCGTGCGCCAGCAGACCCCGGAAGAGCGCGCCGACCACATGCTGGAGGAATGGGACACGAACAGGGACGGCAGGATCGGCAAGGAAGAAGCGCCCGACGGCATGCGCGACCGGTTTACCGCGGCGGACACCAACGGCGACGGTTACCTGGACAAGGAAGAGCTGCTGGAAATGTTTAAGAGCATGCCCCAGGGCGGACGGCCCGGCGGAAACAGCCCCCAGGGCAACAACGGGGACCACCCGACCGACCAACCGAAAGGACAGCACGACTAATGTTCAAGCGCACCCCCAGCTTTCCCGTTCTCGCCCTGCTGCCGCTTGCGGCCGCGGCGACCGCACTGCCTGCGCAAACGCATACGATCAATTACACCGCGCATCATGAACAGGTGCTCGGCACGTCCCTTCAGCTCACCGTGCGCGCAAGCAGTCCTAAAACTGCCAGCAAGGCAGAAGCAGCGATCCTTGCCGCCTTTGATCGCGACGAAGCAATCCTAAGCACCTGGCGCGCCGAGAGTGAAGCCTCCCGCTGGGCACGCACACGGTTTGAAGCCGTACCTGTCTCACCGGAACTGATGACCGTTCTCGCCACGTTTGATATCTGGCGTGAACGCACCCATGGTGCACTCGATCCGTCCGTAGAAGCCGCAACGCGGCTCTGGCAGCAGGCTACGGCACAGGGCCGGACGCCTTCCGCGCACGAAATCGCCGCGGCCGCGGAAAGCATGCAGCAGCCGCACTGGTCGCTGGACCACGCCCACGGCACGGCAACCCGCCTGACCGATGTGCCGCTCGCCTTCGCCACCTTTACCAAGAGCTACATTACGGCACGCGCGGCCGATGCCGCTCTCCAGGCAGGCGCGACAGGCGTCATGCTGAACGTGGGTGGAGACGTCGTCGTGCGCGGCGACCTAACGCAGCTCGTCGCCGTCGCCGACCCGCGCGCTTTTGCGGAAAACGACGCCACCCTGCAGCACCTGGTTGTGCGTGACACCGCGGTCGCCACCAGCGGCTCGTATCGACGCGGCTTCCAGCTTGCCGCACTTAAACGAAAGCCCGCGTTCTCGCACCTGATCGATCCGCGTACCGCCCAGCCCACCGCGCATGTGCTCTCCTCAACCGTGATGGCACACGACGCCGTTACCGCAGGCGCGCTTGCGACGGCATTTTCCGTACTGCCGGTGGAAGAAAGCCGCAAGCTCGCCGCCACGGTACCAGGCGCGCAATACCTGCTGTTGCTTCCCACGGGCGAGCAGGTGTGCAGCGAAGGCTGGCCGCATGATGCCGCACTTCGTCCGGCCTCATTCCATGCCGACACGCCCGTCGCCGCAGACCCATGGAATCCCGCGTTCGAGCTCAACCTGGAGCTGAATCTGCCGCGCATTCAAGACGCACGCTACCGCCGGCCGTACGTTGCAGTATGGGTTGAAGACGCCGACCACTACCCCGTGCGTACGCTCGCGCTATGGACACAGAACCCGCGCTGGCTGCCCGATTTGAAGCAGTGGTATCGCCAGGACCAGATTCGCCACCTGGCCGAGGGCACCGACCTGTCGCGCATCGTGTCGTCGGCCACGCGACCGCCTGGCAAGTACACCCTAAAGTGGGATGGCAAGGACAACGAAGGCAAGCCTGTAAAGGCCGGCAAGTACACGGTGTTCGTGGAGGCCTCACGCGAACATGGCGGCTACGACGTGGAGCACTACGGCATAAACTTCGATGGCAGTCAGCCGCAACAGGCAAGTCTGCCACCTGAGAAGGAACTAGGGACGGTGACGTTTGACTACCACCGGCGCTAGCCCCGACCCTGCCCGCCCCATGGCAACACGGGACGGGCAGCGTAAGTCGACGTTCAAGGTGCAGGTCGGCAAGGCTGCGCGCTGGTTGCACATCTATCTCTCGATGATCAGCTTTGCGGTCGTGCTATTTTTTTCCGCTACCGGGCTTACACTCAACCATCAGGAGTGGTTCAGCACTGCCGTGCGCACGTCGGAACGCCACGGCACCATCGACGCATCGCTGGTCCGTACCGCTGCGGCGACCAACGCGCTGATTCAAGCATTGCGCACACGCGAACACCTGCACGGCCAGGTGGAAGAGCCGCGCGTCGAGGACAACCAGATCAGTTTCTCTTACCGCGCGCCGGGCTACACCGCCGATGCTGTGGTCGACCGCCCTGCCGGCACCTACACCATCACTGAAACGCGCAACGGCTTTGTCGCCGTGATGAACGATCTGCATAAGGGCAGCGACTCCGGCAAGGCATGGTCACGGCTCATCGACGCGTCCGCCATCCTGCTCACGCTGGTGTCGTTCACCGGCCTGCTCATCCTGTTTTTCATCTACAAGCGGCGTGCCTCGGGGCTTATCACCGCAGCCGCCGGCCTCGCGCTGGTACTTCTGGTGTACAAAATCTTCGTTCCCTGAGATTGAGTGCGATACACTTAAACGCAGTCGTGGGCGGTTAGCTCAGTTGGTTAGAGCGCCTGCCTTACAAGCAGGATGTCGGGGGTTCAAGTCCCTCACTGCCCACCACAACTTTTCTGGATGCGCAGCGCAGGCTTGCCGCGATTGTCCTCAGTGGTTCTCGCCGCGCATGCCCGCTCTTCCAACACTCTTTATCAATGCCGACGACTTCGGCCTGACCGCCGGTGTAAACCGCGCCATCGGCGAATTGCACGCAGCGGGCGCGCTTCCCTCGGCGACGCTGATGGCCTGTGGCACCGCATTTGCAGATGCGATCCGCGTTACGCAAGAGCATCCGACGCTTGAGGTCGGCTGCCACGTGGTTCTGGTCGACGGAACGCCGCTCGCACCCGCCGGCAGCGTTCCGTCACTCGTAACGAAGGCGGGCATTCTGCGTGATTCCCTGCCTTATTTTCTCTTCGACCTGCAGCGCGGCCGCATTCGCGAAAGCGACATCGAAGCCGAAGCCATCGCGCAGATTCGCCACTTGCAGCACGCCGGCATTACCGTAACGCACGTGGACACACACAAGCACACGCACCTCTTCCCACGCGTCGCGCGGCCCCTGCTGGGCGCAGCACAGGCGTGCGGTGTCTCCGCGGTGCGCAATCCGTTTGAACCCGCGTGGAGCGCACGGCTTACCCGCGGCGCGCTCGTTCGTAAGCTGGAAGTCACGGCACTGCGCAGCTTTCGCGCCGGCTTTCAGCGGCTCACGGCTCAGTACGGCATTGCCACCACCGATGGCTGCATCGGCGTCTCCGCAACCGGCAACCTGGATCGGGAAACCCTCGATACACTGCTTGCAAACCTGCACATGGGCACATGGGAGCTGGTCTGCCATCCGGGTTACAGTGACGCGGCGCTCGATGTGATCGCAACTCGCCTGCGTTCCACGCGAGAGGTCGAACGCACGGCGCTACTGCAGGCTATTCCAAACGCACCCGTGAAGCTCGGCTCCTTCCGCAACCTCGCCCGCCATCAGCTCAGACCGCATGAAAGTCGAGGTTAGTCCTACCGTCCGCGCGCGCCCACCGCGCGCAGTAGCTCCACCGCGTTGCTCACATCACTGCGCAGCAGGTCCAGTTCATGGCCCATTTCCTGGTCGCGCTGCAGCAGCGGCATCTCGATGCTCACCTTCGTTCCACGGCCGGGCCGGCTCTCGATGCGCATGTGCGCCGCGCCGCCGTACAGCACCTGCAGCCGCTCGCGCACGTTGCGCATGCCAATGCCCGTGCCCGGCCGCACCAGGCCGCTGACCGGCGAAGCCGCATCCCGCTCCGGTGCCATGCCGACCCCGTCGTCCTCCACCTCCAGCAGCAGGCATTCACCCGCAACCCGGCTGCGCAGCGTCACCGTCCCGCCGCTGATGCGCGGCTCCAGCCCGTGCTTGATGCTGTTCTCGATCAGCGGCTGTAACAGCATGCTGGGTACCTGTAAATGCAGCGTTTCCGGCGTAATTTCCTTCACGACGTTCAGCTTTTCTCCAAAGCGCACCACCTCGATGGCAAGATAATCGTCCGTAAACGCAAGCTCTTCTTCAAACGGTACAAACGCATCCCTCTGCTTCAACAGCACGCGCAGAATGTTCGCGAGCTTCACCACCATTTCGCGCGCCAGTTCCGGCTCCAGCCTCACCAGCGACGCGATGGAGTTGAGGGTGTTAAACAGGAAATGCGGGTTGATCTGCCGCTGCAACGCATCCAGCCTCGCTTCCATCAGCAGCCGTGCCTGCTCTTCCAGTTGCTGGGTAATGCGCACCGCGTTCCACACCTTCAGCGGAATGCCCACGATGACCGGGGCCGCCGCGCAGATTGCGATTTCCAGCGGCAGGTGTCCATCGCGCAGCGAGAAGTACCGGTGTGGATACCAATGCGACAACAAGCTCGCCGCGCCCTGCACCGCCATCAACAACAAGAGCAGCAGCACCTGCCGGTCCAGTTGCGGGCGTTTCAGGTTTCGGCGCACCCAGCGGTATACGCTCAAGTCGATCAGCGGCGAAAATGACCACACTTCTTCCATGTCCACAAAGCTGTGAAACGCACCGGCCAGCAAAGCAATCGCAACGTTGGCCGGAAGTGCCAGATACTCTCCATGCAGCATGGCCGGTATCGCCAGCAGCATGCCGCCCAGAAGCGCCGCCACCGGCCCAATCACGATGCCCAGCAGCACCGTCATTTCCAGCGAAAGATCGGCTGCCAGAAAATTCGGCACCGCCGTACGCACCCAAACGCCAAGCACCAGGGGCGCCACCATCAGCAGCATTAACTGCGTGCGATCGCGAAACGTCCGGTGATGTTCCAGCAGAAGGCGCCGGAATAGTGACGACCGAGTGAGCGAGCTTGACACCGCCGCCGCCACACCCAACTTCACCAGCAGCGAGATGAGGACCAGTTTGGGTTCAAACTCGTACATGTCCCCATGCTAAGCCCCGCTGCATCCGCCACGCGTGCAAAGCATCTATACCCTAGAGATATGTTCAGCAGCGTGACTAAAATCGCCGAAGCCAGCCTGCCCACCACGCGTGGCGACTTCCGCATCCTCGGCTTTGAGGGCCGCCTCGCACCCGACACCGTTGCCGGACCGCAGGGCAAGCGTG
>CBAAAH010000026.1:0-15312 GCA_964658865.1 uncultured Granulicella sp. | reverse complement strand
ATGGCTGCCCTTCGTGCGTGTCCTCGATTCATGCCGTGCCGCGCGGTTTACAGCGGCTGCACGTCCGATGCCTGCCATCCTTTCGGCCCCTTGATGACGTTGAACTGTACCGACTGCCCCTCTTGCAGACTCTTGAATCCGTTTGTATGAATCGCGGAATAGTGGACAAAGACATCCTCCCCATTCGCACGGCTCACAAAGCCGAACCCCTTTGCGTCGTTAAACCACTTTACGGTCCCCTGTTCCATCCGTCCCCCAAAATGCTGCCGTCAAAATGCGCCCGGAGCCAGCACAACCGACCCGCATTGGGAGGTGTCGAGCCAGGTGCCGGGAGCGATTGCGCCTACTCTAGCACAGGAATGGAACGCGGAATATCGTTATGTTTTGTGACGAAGGACGCGCCCTGTACATGGTGCCGGCACGACGCTATGCCTTGCGCGAGATTGCCGAACGCACCAGGGCTTCCGCCCGTTCCAGCACCTGCGCCAGCGACATGCCCGTGGTGTCGAGCACGATCGCGTCCGCCGCGGGCTTCAACGGACTTGCCTCGCGGCTGCGGTCGCGGCCGTCGCGCTCGGCGATTTGCTGGGTAATCTGCGCCTTTTCCTCGGCGTCACCCGCGCCCTGCTGCTGGAAACGCCGCTCGCCGCGCGCCTCCACCGACGCATCCAGAAACAGCTTGACCGTTGCGTCTGGAAAGACAACCGTGCCGATGTCGCGGCCTTCCATCACCACGCCCGTGGGTGCGCGAAGACCCATGCCGCGCTGCTCCGCCACCATCCACGCGCGCACTGCGGGGTAAACGGAAACGCGCGATGCGCCCGCCGCCACCTCTGGCGTGCGTAACTGCGTCGTCACATCCACGCCGTCCAGCAACACGCGGTTGCCTGCCTCGCCCCGCTGCAGCTCCATGTGCGTGGTGCGCGTCATGGCCTCCAGCGCCGCCGCATCGTCCAAGGGCAAACCGGCGACCGTCGCCTTCAAAGCAAGTGCACGGTACATGGCGCCGGTTTCCAGGTTCAGCAGGCCGAACATCCGCGCCAGGTGACCGGCAACCGTGCTCTTGCCCGCACCGGCCGGACCGTCGATGGCGACGATGGGACCATGCGCGGCTTCAGAAGATTCAGGAGGCGAAGGAGTTGGTATCGATGCGTCGTTCATGCCATTTCCATTGTCACGCATGGCAGGGCGATTCGGACGTGTTCACGATGTTGCTGATTGAGAGGAGAGGATAGAGAGGAGGAAAGAAGATAGAAAAAAGAACGCAAGAGGCGGCAACCGTAGTTGCCGCCTCTTGCTGTTTTGAATTGCTCTTAATGGTTATTCGGGACGGCGCCGGGGAGCGCCGCCGCGTGCGGGACCGGAACCCGGTCCGCGGAACGACGGGCGTGCTCCCGGCTTGCCGAACCCACCGGTACGTGGTGTAAACGGACGATCCCCACGAGGGGCGAACGACTTGCGGTCGCCACCCTCACGCGGTGTGAACGGACGATCCCCACGTGGTGCAAACGGCCGACGGTCTCCACCCTCACGCGGTGTGAATGGACGACGTTCCCCATCGCCACGAGGCGTAAACGGGCGGTCCCCACGTGGGGCAAATGGCTTGCGATCTCCGCCTTCACGTGGCGTGAATGGACGGCGTTCCCCATCGCCACGCGGCGTAAACGGACGGTCCCCGCGTGGGGCAAATGGACGACGATCTCCACCCTCACGCGGTGTGAACGGACGGTCCCCGCGGGGTGCAAACGGCCTACGATCTCCTCCCTCACGAGGCGTGAACGGGCGACGTTCCTCGCCTTCCGGACGCGCCGGTCGTGCGGATCGCTCCTCATCCCAAGGACGTGCAAATGAGGGACGGTCCGTTCCCTGCGCGGGCCGCGGACGATCGCCGCCTTCACGGTTGAAAGGACGGCGTTCGCGGTCGCCACCAAACGCGGGGCGGCTGCCGAAGGGCGGACGGTCACCCCGGTCGCGGTTGAATGCAGGCCGTGCGCCGCCACCGAATGCGGGACGCGAGCCGCCGAAGCCGGGGCGTCCACCGCGCTCGCCCTCGGTGCGTGCACCGGCGGGCTTGCGTACGGGATAGGCACCGGTGCGTGCGGGACGGCGATCGTCACCGGCGGATTCTCCACGGGCGGCGCGCGCATCCATGTCCGCGCGGCGGTCGTCTATTTCATAGCGCGAACGCTGGGCAAACTGCGCCTGCGGCTGTGTGTCGTCGCTGGGCAACTGCGGCAATGCACCGGTAATGTGCAGCAGCGTCTTGCCTTCGATGACCAGCGGCTCAAGCTGGCGGGTTGCGGACAGACCGCTCACGACCTCGCGCACGCGCGAACGTGCGGCCAGCGGCGACAGGAAGATTTCCATCTCGTCGCTGGTGGCGGCAACCGCCTGCGCCAGGTAAAGGCTAAGCAGAGCGCTCAGCGCCGTAGGCTGGCCGGCGTTGGCTCCTGCCTTCATATGTCGAACGAAGCGACCAGTCATGAGCTCCCACTTGGCGGTTGCGCCGTCGGCGTCGGGCAGCGGAAGAACGCGCTGAATCGCCCACAGCTCGGCAAGAGCACGCAGCGTTGCGGAATCCGTGACACCTTGGCCCAGCTCCGAGGTGATCTCGTGCGGCGCAAGGGCACCCTTTTCCTTCAGGATTTCGTACACCTTCACGCCAAGCGGCGAGACGCGCATCGCGCCGGTGGTGGAGGGCTCGGCCTTCCAGTTCTTGTCGCCCCGCAGCGTGTACACGAATGAAAACGCGGAGGCAGAGACCAGGAAGTCCGGTTCGCCCGTCGTCGACCCCAGCAGGTTCAGCGGAACGGCGGTGCCGTCCTCGACCAGGCGCGCCATGGTGCGGTGCACGGTCTCGCGCTCTTCCGCGGTGAAGCCGTCGATGGGATCGGCTGCCGGTTCGGCGGCAGCGGCGTGGATGCGGTCTTCTTCCGCGATCTCGTCGCCTTCGTCCTCGGCGATTTCGTCGTCGTCGCTCAGCATGGTCTCTCGGTCGGACGGGATGTTGCCGTCGCCGGCGAGCATGGCTACGTCTCCCTCGGCCGTCGCGGGTTCGTCTTCGTCCTCGACGCCGTCTTCATCGTCGGAACCGTCATCCTCGGCATCTTCGCCGGAGGGTTCGCCTTCCTCAATCTCCTCGTCTTCCTCTTCTTCTTCGTCTTCCTCGCCGTCAAAATCTTCGTTGTCTTCGTCGAAGTCCTCGTCGTCGGAATCGTCTTCGTCTTCCGGCACTTCGTCCAAATCGCCGACGGCGAAGGAGGCGACGCCTGCCGCGTCATAGCGTGTGCTCGCAGCAGTCCTGGCGGGCTGCGGAACCCATCCATTTTCCGGGCGGCCAAGCACAGCCTCGGCGAAGCTGGGCGCGGGCGTGGCGAACTGCGGGTGCGGATAGACCGGCACAAGGCCTGCCTCGTTCAGCCAGGTGCGGACGCTGTCGGTCGTGTGCAGCGCGTTGCCGTCTTGGTGCCAAAGCGCCTTGCGCGCCAGTTCAAGTTGTCGGGGTGTGACGTTCTGTTGCGTTGCCATCAAAGGCCTTTCGGGGGCGGACGCGTGCATACCGCGCCTGCCGGTTCGGGCAGGAACAACCCTGCCGTCCTTCGCAGTCTGCGACGCCCGCGGAGACTACCCGCAAACGCCTGCTGCCATATCGTCTCTCGTCTTGGATGGGAGTTCGCCCGTTCCGGCGGTGCGCCGTTTCGCGAATCTCTCTGGCCCCATGTGTCCTGCTGCTGCGACACGGCCCGCATCATCCCTGGTGAATCTCTCTGCGCGGGGGAGTCCGCCCCGCCGAAGCTACAGTGTTCCCGTTGTGCCGGAACCGGCCCTTATCCGCAGTCGCTAGATGCGCTGGAAGGCCCGCTGAATCTCCTTATGAGCATACCTTAACGCGATGGGCCTGCCGTGCGGGCATGCCATGGGATTCTCGGTTTTCCCAAGTTCGTCCAGTAACCACTGCATTTTGCTCATCTCCAGCGGCATATGGATCTTGACGGCGGCGTGGCAGGCGATGCTGGCGGCGATGCGGCGACGGCGGGTTTCCATGTTGTCGGCCTGCGCGGCGTCATCCTCAACCTGGAGAAGTTCGGCAAGTGCCAGCTCCAGCTCCTTGCCTTCAAGCCCGACGGGCGCGGCTTTGACCGCAAGCGTACGCGGACCGAAGGGCTCTGCCTCGAAGCCGTTACGCTGTAGTTCCGCCGCCATGCCGGCAAAGTTCGCCATCTGCGCCGGCATTAGGTCGATGAGTAGCGGCATGAGCAGTCGCTGCCGCTGCACGCGCTCTACCTGCCGCTCGCGCAACACCTTTTCAAACAGGATGCGCTCGTGCGCCACGTGCTGGTCGATGATCCATAAACCTTCTTCGTTGACCGCGAGGATGAAGGAGTCCTGCACCTGGCCCAGCGGCCGCAAACCGGCGAGGCCATTCAGGTTGGCCGTGTCCTCGATGCACTCCGCGACCGGTGCAACCGCGGGAGTACCGGCCGGCAGATGCGTCCCGGCGTGCGGATCGGCGACACCCTGGGTGCCCCACGTCTCGCCTCTGAGACGTGGGTTCCCTGACGCGGCAAACGAAGCCACCGACCCGGCACTCTCGCTGCCCATCAGCAACGGATCGGGCGAATCCCCCGCGCGCAGGCCGTCGGAAAATGCCAGTCGGCCCGGCATCGCTGCCTCGCGCCGCGACGTGAGCGAAAAGTTCTCCGCATCACCGGCATCGATCGCATCGCTCACCCGCGCCAGTCGCTTCGCGCGCGCGATCCTCCGCCGACATGGCCTCGCGAATCTGGTGCTCACTCCACGGCGCATCGCTGCCCGGCCCCGGCCCGCGCAACACGGGGTCCATGTCGATGCCGTCGTGCCGCCCGTCCAGCAGGCTGTCGCCCATCTGCGGCGTATCCGCGCCGGCCGGTCCACCGAAGGCCAGGGCCTGTAGAAAGCTCGCCGCCGGTCGGGCCTTCAGCACCGTGTTGCGTACCGCGTCGCGCACAAAATCATGCACAAAACTTGACTGGCGGAAGCGCACCTCCGTCTTTGCCGGATGCACATTCACATCCACCTCTCCCGGCGGCATTTCCAGAAACAACAGGACCACCGGAAACGACGTCGGCGGCAGAATGTTGCGATACGCCTCGGTCAACGCATGCAGGATCAACCGATCGCGCACTTGCCGACCGTTTACAAAAACGTAAATTGAACCGCGATTCAGCTTCTGCAGCTCCGGCTTGGACACGAAGCCGCGCACACGCAGAAATCCCGGTTCCGGTTTTTCGTAATCCGCCTCGCGACGCCACGGCGGCGGCTCTGGAATGCCGACGCGCGCAAAGTCCAGCTCCGCCGCGCAGGGCAGCATGTCTTTGCTCACGTCGTGACCCAACACCTGGAACAGCCGTTCACTCGCATCGCGCACGGCAGGAGCGACCAACAGCGCCTGTGTCGACGAATGCAGCTCAAAGTGCTTTTCCGGATGGGCCAGCGCGTAATGCGTCACCAGCGCGGCGATGTGGCTCAGTTCGGTCGGTTCGCTTTTCAGAAACTTGCGACGCGCAGGCACGTTGAAGAACAAATCCCTAATCGTGAGCGTCGTTCCCGCGGGTCCGCCTGCATCCTCTACCCGGGTCATCTTGCCGCCGACAATCTCGATGCGCGTGCCGATCTCATCCTCCGCCGCGCGCGTTTCCAGGTCTACCCGTGCAACGGACGCGATGGAGGGCAACGCCTCCCCACGAAAGCCCAGCGTCGCAATGTGCAACAGGTCGTCCGCGGTGCGCAGCTTGCTGGTCGCGTGCCGCTCAAACGCAAGCATCGCGTCGTCGCGGCCCATGCCACAGCCGTTGTCGACCATGCGGATCAGCTTGCGTCCGCCGCCCTCAACCTCGACGCGGATGCGTGTCGCGCCCGCATCGACGGAGTTTTCCAGCAGCTCTTTCACGACGCTTGCAGGCCGCTCCACCACTTCGCCGGCCGCGATCTGGTTCGCCACCTGGTCGCTCAACACCCGAATGCGTCCCATGGAAAGAGTGTAGAACCTGCGTCACCGGCACCCTGCACCTTACACAAAACACTTGCCACATGAGTTTTGACGCAAATCGGCATCTAAATCGCTACGCTATGTAAATCACGGCGTAAGCCTCCACCGGGTGCCCCATGTCTCACGTTTGAGACATGGGTTTTCATTGATTGCCGCGTCGCCATGGAGGACTCTCAGCCCCCGGTCCATTCCTCACCTCATCCTGAGTCAGAGTTGTCCGGTCGATCGACTTACCATTCAGGCTTACCACCTGTACCTAGCCGCTTGCCTCACTGAGACCGTCGGCACTTACTGTCAGCACCTTGCCGGTCATATTGTTACCACTGCACGCCGCACGAACGAACGACCGACCGATCGCATACTGGTTTGTCCCGGGCCTTCGGCACGAAGCAGAAGGACTACAGTGAGAGGTAAACCGCCCTAATTTCTACACGACCGCCAGCACACGATCCAGCACTCGCTCGAATTCCGCGGCCCTTGCCCCAGCCGTGTGCTTCGCCAGCGTTCGCGCCTGGGCAGCTTCGCCCATGCGCCGCGCCTCTGCCTCGTCCATCCCCGTCAGCACGCGCACAACCTCGTCCCGCGTGGCGGCGACGACGATCTCCTCACCGGGCGTAAAAAAATCCTCCAGCCCGGGCCAGACATCGCTCACCATGGCCGCGGCACATGCGCTGGCCTCGAATAACCGGACAGACGGCGACCAACCCGCCGCCACCATGTCCGCACGCGTCAGGTTCAGCACAAAGCGCGACGACGAATACAGCGCCGCATGGCTCGAAGGTGGCACGTGCGGATAAGTTACCACGTTCGCCGCCCAATCCGTTCCCGCCGGATACATCGGCCCCGCCACCAGGAAACGCTCCGCAGCTAACTGCCGCGCCGGTGCGTTGAGTAAGTCCATCAACTTACTCTGCCGGTCCGCCGCATATGTTCCCAGGTAACTCAGGGCACACGCAAACGGCGCGCGCACCGGTGTGCGATGATACAGCTCCGGATCGACCGAACAATAAAACGGGACGGCCATAGGCGAGCCAAACCGCTGCTCGATCTCCTGCAATACCGGACCACCGGTAAAGGACAGGTACGCCGCATACCTCGGGATATCTTCCGCGCGAAGGTACTCGCACTGACCATGCAGCCGGAGAGCCGCCAGCGTAATGGGTGTGTCGATGTCATAAAACAGTACGGGCGCGGCGCACTCCTGCTGCAATAATTCCGTCGCGCGAATCGCATCGGGAAAATAACTACCCACCACGACCACGTCGGCATCGCGCACCGCGGCACGGACCGCTCCCACGCCGTCCATCACCCAGTCGCTGTAGAGCCGTAGCGCCACATACTCCGGCTCCGGCAGATCGCGGTTGCTGCGGTACCACTCCACATCTTTTTCTACGAACACGATGGAGTGGCCGCGCCGCCATAACTCGCGGCACAGCGCACGATACGTCGTCGCATGACCGTTGCCCCACGAAGACGTAATCGAAAGTCCAAGAATCGCAATCTTCATTCGAGCTTCATTGTAGAAGCTGCAACCGCACTTTCGCGGACGCAGTTACAAGCCCAGATCGCTCAGGCTCAGTGCATCGTCCGGACGCCGACCGAGCATCCTCTGCCCTGCGCACTTTTCGGTCCCGGTTTCGAACGTAAAGGTGGCAATGGTTGCCTCATCGGGCTGCCAGCTTTCGCAACGCGGCAAGGTGGTGCAGGTCATGTCCTGCCGCAATCTTCACCAGCGTCCACAGCGTGATGGGGCCGGCCGAGGAATGCACCGCCGGACGCGCTTTGTCCTGTTCGCTCAGCCCATCGATGAACGCGAGATTCCAGCCACGCGATGCACGCCAACTCGACAGCGCCGCGTCGGCCGTGTAGCCCGCCCCGCCGTACGCACGCGCCCAAGCATCCTGCTCAAATCCCTGGAGAGCCGGGTTGTGCTCGGCGTACGCCTGGCGCAACCGCCAGCCCCACGCCACCTCGCAGTCTGCCATGTGGCACAGCACCTCGCGCAGGCTCCATTTGCCCGGCGCGGGCTGCGCGTCGATCCGCTCCGAGGAAAAGCCGCGCAACAACGACTCGAACTCCGGGAGGGTCTGCCGCATCTGCACAGCGGCGTCACGCTCACCCAGCAGGTGCCCATACGGAATCTGCATTGCCTCTTCGCTCATCGACACACCTCGCTTGCTTTCAAGATACCGCGCCTACTTCGCGGCTCTCATCCCCTGCAATGCCGCATCGGCCTGTGCCGCGCGCTGCGCATAGGTGTGGTCGCGCAACGCCCGCCGGTGGAACGCGCTACCGATGCGCCGCGTCGCCGCCGTGTCATGCGTGCGCAGGTGCCGCACCACATCTTCGGCGTTGCGCACGACGAGGATTTCCTGATCGATGGCAAAGCAGTCGTCGATGCCCGCCCAGTCGTCGCAGAGCAGACACGCCGCTGCTCCCGCCGCCTCAAACACCCGCGTCGGCGGCGAGAATCCGCTGACCGCCATGCTGGCGCGGTTAATGTTGAGCACCGTGCGCGCGCTTGAGTTCAAGGCATTGTGCGCGGCCGTCGGCACATGGCCGAGGTACTTTACGTTTGGCGGCATCGGCTTGTCGCCCCAGCCCTCGCCGCCCAGCAAGAAGTCCTGCTCCGGTGCAAGCTCTGCCGCGCGCAGAAACAGCTCTTCCACCCGAGCTTCGCGGTCGGGCAGGCGGTTCCCCAGAAAGGCCAGATCGCACGCATACGCAGGTTCGGGCGCGACGGGAAAGTGTGTCTCCGGGTCGAGGCCGTTGTATGCCTGCAGATATTTTCTTACCCCGTACCGTTCGAAACCATTCCTGCACATCGGTCCGCCACCGTAGCTGAAGACCGCATCCAGCCGAGGCACGACCGCGCGAAACGAATCGTTCGGATCGGCATCCATGCGTGCCAGCGTTGCCGGGGAATCGACGTCCCAGTAGACCGCCAGCGCATGCGGCTGCGCCTGCAGAATCAGGCTTTCGGTCAGCGCATCGTCCACGCCAATGCCCGAATGCTTCACCACCACATCGGCCCTGCGCGCGTCTTCAAACACCTCAGCCAGCGTGGGTAAGTCGGCGTAGTTCGCGCCATGGCCAAAGTCGCCCTCGCTGCCCACCGGCTTATACGTGACTAACTTCGCGAACGATAAGTCGACATCGTCCCTGTGCGTCTGCCGGCCATACGCATC
Source organism: uncultured Granulicella sp. (assembly GCA_964658865.1). Classification (GTDB taxonomy): domain Bacteria; phylum Acidobacteriota; class Terriglobia; order Terriglobales; family Acidobacteriaceae; genus Terriglobus. The sequence continues at coordinate 6,096 of CBAAAH010000026.1, read as the reverse complement.
CGGCTCCGCGAAGGTAATATCGTAGCCCAGCCGCGCGAGGTACTTGTAACATCCCCGATAGTATGTCGCCGCACCATTCCAGTAGCTCGAAACCAGCGACGATCCAAATGCATAAATCTTCATCGACTAACTCACAACCTCATCCAAAATCCGCGTCAACTGCGCCGCGCGGTGTGCGCAGGTGTGCCGCGCCAGTATGGTGGTCAACCCGCGCTCTACCTGTGCCTGCGCGTCGGTTTCGTCCTGCAGCACACGACGCATCGCGGCTTCGGCTTCCGCACCGCTCCGTACCCAGGTGAAGTCTCCCTCGCGGAAGAGCTCTTCCGTGTCTTCCCACGGTGCGCTGAGCAGCGGGATGCCGCTTGCCAACACCTCGAACACACGAATGGTTGGAATTCCCTTCAGCGCATCGTTGTACTGCTGGCGCGGCACGTGCATCGTCATGCGCGAATGCGCGTACACCGCCGGTGCTGCAAGATTCGGCAGATAGCCGCCGTAGCGAATGCCTGCTTCATGTAGCGCGGCAAGGCCATCTTCGGGGTAGCGCACACCGTAGATCGTCGCGCGGAATCGGTCTGCTCCCAGCGCAGAGCGCAGCCGTCCCGCAGGGCCAATCAGGAACTCCCGCAATTCTGCGGATCGCTCCCCTTCTCCCCAGTTGCCCACCCAGGCCAGCTCATGCTGGAAGGGTACTTCGCGTGGAAAGAACACCGACGTATCCGCCGCCTCGTGCAGCGTCCAGCAATTCGCAATCCCAAACCGCTGCTTATAGATCGCCGTCAGTGCATCGCCAAAAGCAAGCACACCATCGAATTCGTTGACACGCAGCGCGCGGATGCTCTCCGGCGACGACGACGCGCGATGATGCGTGTCGTGAAACAGCGCCTTGAAGCCGCTTTCCTCGCGCAAGCCAAGAACCAGATCGATCAGCGCACGCTCATTCCATTCATGCACGATGACGGCGTCCACGCCATGCAATGCGCGCCGCAGTTCCTGTTCCAGCGCGGGATCGGCTGGGTCGTAGAGACGCACGGCTATGTCAGGATAAGTTTCCTCAAATTGCCGCAACGACGCTGCGCCGTTCGGTTCAGTGAGCAGGTTTTCCGTGCTCCAGTTGGGTGACGGCTCGAATACCTTAACGGTATGGCCAAGATTGCCCAACTCACGCGTCAGGCCGCGGAGAAAGTGCGCGTTGCCGTTGTTCCAGTCGGACCGGACGGTGTGCAGAAAGAAGGCGATGTTAGGCACGTGCACCGGCCAGTTCGTCGTAGAGCCGCAGGTAATCCGCCGTCATGCGGCCGCGCGAATAGAGCGACCGGGCACGTACCGCGGCACGGCTCTGCATGTCTTGCAAACGGTCGGCCTTGGTGGCGAGCTTTTCCAGCGCCGCGCACAGCGTGTCAGCATCGGAGAAATAGACGGCATCGTCGCCCCATACCTCGCGCTGCGAGTGGATGTCGCGCGCCACGACCGCGCAGCCGCACTGTGCCGCTTCCACGGCGCTTAGGCCGAACGGTTCATACACGCTGGTGACCAGGTACACCGCGGATTCCGCGAACAGATCGATCGTCCTCGCCTCCGGCAGCCGACCCAGCAGCACGCGACGGCGCAGGCGTGCCGCATCGTAAGTCGCATCGGGCGAGGCGATGTCGCCGGCCACAAGCACCGGCATCGGGCTCATGCAATCCTCCAGCACGGCCATGCCCTTCGCCACATCCCAAACACGCCCGGCGGTAACGGCCTGCAGCTTTTTCGCAAGACGCGGCGGGTCGATACTGCGCCCGTTTGGGATGACGGCGCTACGCTTGAGCGCTCCAAAACCACGCTTCAACTCATGCAGCATCCACATCGTGGGTGCAACGACCGCCGTCGCGCCGGCCAAGCCGTCGGCCACCAGCGCGTGATAGGTCTGCAACCAGTCGGAAGGCGGCAAACCCGCGTCGCCGTGCACCGCGCGCGACCATCCGAGGACGTCGCTATGTGCGACGACAATGTTCGGGCAAGCGAACGGCAGTGCACCGAAGCAGAACTGATTGGCATGAAAAATATCGGGAGCAAACTGCTTTGCGAGCCGGCGCAACAACGGCTCAGCATCGATGTAGCTTTTGGCATTATCCTGCTGCCACTCCAGCGGCAGGGGCGTCGCCTCAAAGGAAAAACGCCTGCGATACCGCGCGGCCATCGCCTGCAGCCACTCCGACTGCTCCACCGACATGGCGCCGCCAAAGGTGACGAGCAGAATGTGCGTATCCGCCCGGTCGTCCAGCAAGCCGAGCACCAACTCGCGCGTGTACGTCCACACGCCGCCAACGGTATCGGTCGTCATCAGGATGCGCATGCTTCAGAACCTACCGGTAGCTTAATTCCAGCTCCGGCAAGGGCACCGGCTGCTGGTCCTGGATATCGGAGAAACCTTTGCCTGTGAACAGGTTGAGGTAGAATGCGTGCGCGCGCTCCCACGCCTGCTCGTCCGGCTGCGCGCCGAAGGTGGTGACGTACTCGGGTGATCCGGGAAAGGGGAACATCGGCACCGGCTCGCTCACCCATACGCCGTTCGCCTTTAGGTTGTCCTGAAAGGCTTTGACGGCAACCGGGTCGTCATGGTCGGTCTTGATAAGGTTCGCCTGCACCCACGGAATGCGGCCCTTCGCATAGATCAGCAGATCGGTAATGCGCTCCGTGGTGTACTTGCAGTTTTTGTTCATGTCGGCGCGGCCCTGCTCGGTAATGCTCTCCACGCCGCACTCCATGCTGATGCAGTGTGCGCGGCCGAGCAGGTCGAACCCGGCCTCATCCCACAGGTCGATTCGCGTCTGGAAGCCGATGGACAGCATCGGCCGCTGCGCGATCTCTTCCAGCAGCAGGCGCACATTTTTGCCCACGCCGAAGATCTCGTCGATGAAGTAGATATAGATGACGCCACGCGCCATCAGCATGTCGATTTCAGCGACGATCTCCGCCACGTCGCGCTCGCGGTATTTGTTGCGGAACTGCGTTTTGTTGCAGAACGTGCAGGCGTACGGGCAGCCGCGAGCGAATTCCAGCTCGGCCCCCAGGCCGTTTACGGGCGAAAAAATGTGGTGCTTATGCGTGTGCAGTTCGATGGGATAGTCGCTGAAGTCGAGGCGCGTTACGCACTTCATCTCCACGGTGCCCAGCGGTTCGCTGGCCTGCAGGACTCTGCCGTTTTCTTTCCACACGCAACCCGGAATCGCAAATTTCGGCGTGTTCGCGAGCAGCGGCAGCACTTGGTCCGGTTCACCGCGCAGCACCACGTCGGCACCGGTTTTCTCCAGCGTGGCGCGCGGCGTCGACGAGCCATGCGGCCCGATGATGACGGTCGTCGGACGTTTGGTGCGATCCTCTGTCAGAGCGCGCAGCCATGTCTGCGGCACGCGCAACTCCGGCTGGGGGCAGCGCCAGAACAGGTACGAGTTGGCCGTCGGCATGACGAGAAAATCTTCACCGAACTCCTCCAGCTTGGCCTTCACTTCGTCCGACGTCAATTTCAGAAGGAAGGCGTCGACCAGCAGAACCTCGTGCCCTGCGCGGCGCAGAAACTCGCGCGCGCCCAGCAACTCCAGCGGTACTACCGGCTGCTGCGAGCCAAAATAGGTGGAGCCTTCCCATGTCCAGAACGGATTCACCAGGGCGAACTTCATCGCGCTTCTCCAGCCAACTCAAGCGCACTCGCCAGTGGCAGGTTTTCCGTGCCGTCGACCGCCTCGGCGCGCTGCGCGATGTGGATGCGGTTGGCCTTGTAAAACGTCACAATGCTATCCAGAATCTGGTCCAGCGAGCGCGCCGGCTTCCATCCTGTATCGGCCGTGATGCGGTCAAGCGCGGAGATATACAGCGGCTGGTCGCCCGGCCGTACCTCGCTCGTGTCGAGCTTCGCCTTGCGCCCCAAACGTACCTCGATGCGCTGCAGCAGTTCGCGGATGCTGACCGCGCGGTCCATGCCGCCGCCGATGTTGTAGACCTTCCCGGCGGCCACGGCGATGTTATCGCGCGCCGCCACAAACGCGTCCATCAGGTCGTCCACGTGCAGCACGTCGCGCACCTGCATGCCGTCGCCGTAAACCGTGATGTGCCGACCGCTGAGCACGCTGTACAGAAAGTGCGCAACCCAGCCCTGGTCTTCATTGCCGAACTGGCGTTGGCCGGCGATACAACTCATGCGAAAGACTACGGTCGGCAGGTCGTAGATGCGTGCGTAATCGCGCACGTACTGGTCGGCCGCGCCCTTGCTACAGCCATACGGCGAGTGAAAGTCGAGTGGCGTGTCTTCCGTCGCACCGTGAAACGACCGGTCGACCGCGCGATACCGCGTGCCCGCACGTTCCACCGGCACGCTTTCCAACGAGCCGTACACCTTATTTGTCGAGGTAAACAGCACCAGCGGTTGCCGGCCGTGTTGCCGCGCGGCTTCCAGCACGTTGAAGGTGCCGATGGCGTTGATGTCGAAATCGCTTTTGGGATCGGCAATGGAGGTTGTCACCGCCACCTGCGCCGCCAAGTGGTAGATTTCGTCGGCATGACGTGCGGCGTCGCTTACCTGCTGCGCACGGCGAATGTCGCCGTGGATGTAGCGCAGGTTCTTCGCCGCGGGCAGCGTACGCAGCCAAGCGAGGTTATGCTCCGTGCCGCGGCGGCTCAGGTTATCGAAAACCGTGACGTGAGCGCCGGGTTCGGCCATGAGCCGTGCGGCCAGGTTGGCCCCCACAAACCCCGCGCCACCGGTAATCAGAATCTCGCGTGCCCTTGCCATTCTGCCGCTCACAACCCTTTCAACTTCGGCCAAAGTCCTGAAACGAATGTACCTGTTCTAAGTACCCTTCGGAAATAGATGCAACATTCCGTTCACATGGCGGTACATCGTCGGCCGGAACTGCGCCTCTGCCGAAACCGGGTGGCGCCATATCTCCGTTTGAGACAGGGGTGGCCATGCACTATGCCGTCAGGCCGTGTGCCGCCAGTTGCTGCAGCATGGTGTCGGCCTTATCCTCGGCTTCCTGCGATTCCAGCCATGCAGCCAGCTCGGCGAACCCTTCCTCATGCGACACCTGCGGCTCGTAGCCCAGCAGGTCGCGCGCACGGGTGATATCGGCATAGCAATGGCGAATGTCGCCGGCACGATACTTGCCCGTCACGATCGGCTCCAGACCCTTCGACCCAAGTGCGCCGGCAAGCAGACCGGCAATGCGGCGAATGGACACAGGTTTGCCGGAACCGATGTTGATGACGTGTCCGTTCGACTTTGACGCGTCCATCGCCAACAGATTCGCGCGCACGATATCATGGATCGAAACAAAATCTCGCTGTTGCTCGCCATCCTCAAAGATGAGCGGCTGCTTGCCGTTCAACATGCGCGACGCGAACACCGCAGCAACACCCGTATACGGGTTGCTGAGCGCCTGGCGCGTGCCGTAGATGTTAAAGAAGCGCAGCGCCGTGACCGGTAGCCCATACGTGCGGCCGTAGATCATGCACAACTCTTCCTGGTCGCGCTTGCTCAGCGCGTACATACTGTTAATTTCGCTGGGCTTGTCCTCGTCCGTGGGCACCGGCTGGAGCGGCCCGCTGTCGCCGACCGAGACTTCCCATTCGCCGCGTTTCAACTGCTCCGTCGACCGCACCGGCGGGGCATAGCGACGGCCGTCCGCGCCGACGTAACGGCCCTCGCCGTAGATCGACATGCTGGACGCAACGACGATCTTTTCGACCTTTGCCTTGGTGTCGAGCACGGCCTGCAGCAGCTCGGCGGTGCCCTGCGTGTTGACGCTCATGTAGCGGCTGATTTCGTACATACTCTGGCCCACTCCGACGGTTGCGGCAAAGTGGTAAACCACGTCCACGCCTTCCAGCACGGACTTCAGCAGGTTTGGGTCGCGCACGTCACCGTGGATGAGATCGACGCCGGCCGAAAGGTAATCCGGCCGCATGCCGCCGGGATGCACCTGCGGCGTCAGATCGTCGAGCACGCGCACCGCGTGGCCCTGCCGCAGCAGCCCATCCGCCAGATGCGACCCGACAAACCCCGCTCCCCCGGTAATCAAAACCTGCCGCTTGCGCGACGCCGGTAAAGTCTGTGCG
>CBAAAH010000025.1:7391-15361 GCA_964658865.1 uncultured Granulicella sp. | reverse complement strand
TACCGTTTCGTACGCGATGCCGATTACCTTTTTGTTCAGCAGCGCGTCGGTCAGTTGCGGCAGCGGTGCCAGGTGCAGATAGGTAAACAGCACGAGGCCCTCGCGAAAGTTACCGTATTCCTTCGGCGTTGGCTCCTTGACCTTGACGACCATATCCGCCACGCGCCACACATCCGGGCCATAGCCGACGATCTCCGCGCCCGCATTCTGATACTCCTCGTCGGGAAATGCCGACAGATCGCCGGCGCCGGTCTCCACCAGTACTTTGTGCCCCGCTTCTACCAGAGCCCGCACGCCTGCAGGAGTAATGCCTACGCGGCTCTCGTGATCTTTAATCTCTTTGGGAACGCCGACAATCATGGGGACTGAACCTCTCCTCTCCCATCGTAAACGTGCCGTTCGGTTTCGCGCGCGCGTCCTTCACGGTATCGGTTGCCCTGGTTCGGCTGGGGTGTTCAACAGGCCCTGTGCCGAAATCGGACAAGGCAAGGGCTACAATCAATCCAACGCCTTTCGCAGGACACGCCGAGACATGCCGCAGAACGAGTACAAGGGACGCAATTCGCGATCGCGCAACATGCGGTCGCTCTTTTCCATTTTTTCGAACGACCTCGCCATCGATCTCGGCACGGCGAACACGCTCGTCTTCGCGAACGGCAAGGGCATTGTCGTCAACGAGCCTTCGATCATCGCCGTGAATAAAGTCACGAACGAAGTGGAAGCGGTGGGCAAGGAAGCGAAGGAAATGGTGGGCCGCACTCCTGGCAATATAGTTGCCATTCGTCCCATGAAAGATGGGGTGATCGCCGACTTCCGCCACACCGAAAAGATGCTGAACTACTTTATTCAAAAAGCGCACAACCGCAAAATGCTGGTGCACCCGCGCATCATCATCGGCGTGCCGAGTGAAATTACCCAGGTAGAAAAGCGCGCAGTTGAAGATTCGGCGTATCGCGCCAAAGCGAGCGAAGTGTATCTCGTCGAACAGGCCATGGTTGCGGCCATTGGCGCAGGCCTGCCCATCACCGAACCCGGCGGCAACATGGTCGTCGACATCGGCGGTGGAACAACGGATATTGCGGTGATCTCGCTTGCCGGTATCGTCTATTCGCGTTCCGTCCGCATGGCCGGCAACCAGATGGACGAAGCCGTCATGAATTACCTGAAGCGAAAGTACAACCTGCTGATCGGCGAGCGAACGGCGGAACAGATCAAGATCGAAATCGGCTCGGCTTATCCGTTGGACAAGCCGCTCACCATGGAGATTAAGGGGCGCAACCTGATCGAAGGCGTGCCGAAGACCATCACCATCGACGACTCCGAAATTCGCGAATCGCTCGCCGAGTGCATCGCAACCATTATGAACGCCATTCGCGTGGCGCTGGAACGCACGCCTCCCGAGCTTTCGGCGGACATCTCCGACCGCGGCATCGTACTGACCGGCGGCGGCGCGCTCATCAAGAACCTGGATCGCCGCATCCGTGAAGAAACCGGCCTGCCCGTCTCCATTGCCGACGACCCTCTGGCGTCGGTCGTTCTCGGCACGGGCCGCATGCTGTCCGACTTCGGCCTTCTGCGCAAGATCTCCATCGACTAAAGGCAGAGGGGCTTCGGTCCCCTCACCCAATCGCCATGGAATCGTTTTTTATCCGGTATCGCAGCCCGCTCGTGCTTGTCGCCGTCCTGCTTGCGCAGGTCATCGGCCTTGCCACGCAGATGCACCGCCCGTCTTACGCCTCGCGCGAAGACGGTCATCACGTACGCATCGCGCGCGGCTGGACGGCATACACCATCGTTCCCGTGGAAACCCTGCTTGCCCACATGGGTGGCGGCGTGCGTAACGCGTGGCACGGCTACCTGGACCTGCGCCGTGTTCGCCAGCACGACAAAGACCTGCAATACCAGATTGACCAGTTGCGACTTCGCGAGGCCGGCATGTTGGAAGACGCGCGCCAAGGCCAGCGACTGGAAAAGCTGCTCGGCTTCAAGCAGCAGTACGCCGGCCATACGATCGCGGCACAGGTCATCGGCACTGGCGGAGGCGACCACTCGCGCATTCTTATTCTGAACAAGGGCAGCAACGATGGCCTCAGGCCCGATATGGCGGTCATCACGCCCGATGGCATTGTGGGCAAGCTGCGCGACGTCTTTCCGGAATCGTCGCAACTGCTGCTCATCAGCGACAGCAGCTCGGGCGCCGGCGTCATTCTCGCCAACGTCCGTAGTCGCGGCATCCTGCGCGGCACCGCCGCCGGCCGCATTCAGATCGGCACGCTCTTGCCGGACGATCGCATCAAGCCGGGCGAACCGGTTGTCACCTCCGGCGGCGATCGCGTCTTTCCACGCGGGCTGAGCGTCGGTGTGGTTGAGTCGGTAAAGCTGGACCCGGAACACCAGCCGTACACCTCGATCGTCATCAAGCCGGCGGCAAACCTTGACCGGCTGGAGGAAGTCCTGGTCGTGACCGATATCGCGCAAGAGCTTGCCATACCGCCGGGCGAAGCATCGAATGGCGGCGAGAAGCGAGCTTCCGACGTCGTGGCCGAGCGCCTGCCGGGACTGCACGACAGCAAGCCGGAAACGAATCCCGCGCTGGCAATGGCAGAAAGCAAGGCCGCGGACGAAGCGGCGCAAAAGGCGATTGCCGATCCGACGAAAGGTGTGCCCGCGCCGCGTCCAACGCCCACGCTGCACCCGGATCAGTACACCCCCGGCAGCGTGCCCAACGCGGCGGAATTACGCCCCGGCGCACGCGAACAATCCCCCCCGGGCGAGGGCCCGAAACCATAATGGCCAAGCGCCGCTTCACCACCCGCCGCGAGATGGAAGAGCACCACTTCCACCCGCTCGTCATCGTCGGCGTGCCTTTGCTCGCGCTGTTTCTGACCGCGTACCTGCCCAAGCTGTTTCCATCGACGGCAATCATCGATCTGCCGCTGATCGTGGTGATCTACTTCAGCATTTCGCGGCGTTCCGCCATCAGTGGAACGCTCGCCGGAGCCACCATCGGCCTACTGCAGGACACGCTCAGCAATCAGTACATCGGCGTCAACGGCATTGCGAAAAGCATCATCGGCTTTGCGGCAGCATCGGTCGGCCTGCAGGTCGATGTGGACAACCTCATCACGCGCAGTCTGCTCAACTTCGCCTTTTGCCTGTTGCAGTCCGCGATCCTGTTCGGCGTGCAGCGCGTGCTGCTGGGGTCGTCGCTTTACCAGGTGCAGTGGCTGCACGAACTGCTGCGTGCCAGTGTCAACACCGCCGTTGCACTTCCCCTGTTTTTACTGTTGGACCAAGCGCGCATCGACGAGTAGACCCCAGGCTCGGTCAGACCCAGGATCAGGGATGTGCCCGCTTTTCCGGCGCTGTTTCGATCGGCTGGCCGGGCTTGTAGACGATCCGGCCCACCACCTCGTCCTCACGCTTTTCGTGCTTCACCTCTTCGGCGCTTTGCGTGGGCAGGCGATACAGCTCCAGATCGTTATCCCGCAAAATTGCAAGCCGATGGCCATCGGGCGACAGGCTGAAATTCTGCCCCGGCCGCTGCACGGGAGCGGTCTTGGTACGCAGCATCTCGACCCCATCGTGAAAGCGGTACACGCGAATCTGCTGCTCCGTCACCTCTTCCGGCGACAGGTGGTCTGTCTCCTGCGCGCCGTTGCTGGTAACGGTCGTGCGCAGGGCAAAACGGCCGCTGCCTGGAGCCGTAACCATGGCCGGCCAAACCGGTGCGTTATCGACCGTGAATACCCAGTTCGCCTGTGCCGCCAGGTCGAACCCCGCCAGCAGGCGCCGGTCGTCGCCTCCACGGCAGCCGGTCGCAAGGAAGGTCGCGTCGGTCAGAAACTCCGCATGCGGCTGGCAGGTACTGGTAAACCCGGCGAGTTCCATCTTCTCTCCGCCGAATGGGTGAAAGTCGAAACCCCAATGCTCCCGGTCCTCTTTGACCGTGGCCAAAAATCCACGGGAGGTAAACGCCGTTAAAAATGGCTTGTCTTCCGTGACGACTGCCCGAATGTGCAGCGTAGGGGTCGCCCCCTCCAGCACATCGTAGAACGTCCCTACAATTTTTGTGTCTTCCGAGGGCACGGTCGGGTCGTCGCCAATGTGGTGCTCCGCCGAAGTTTCCACCAGCAGCATATCGTGCGCGGGACTGACCTCGATGACCTCGATAGGCCGCTTCGATTCCAGCAGCGAAGCCCGCTCAAACCCACGCATCGGCTCGACGCGGTACAGGGTATTTCGAAGGCGCAGCAGAAAGCGGTCGCGCCCCAGCGACCAAAGGTATTGGCTGCGGTCGTGGGTGCGCCACTCCGTTTCATGCACCACGCGGCCATCGGGCAGGTGCAGCACCACGGCTTTGATCAGCCGGTCTTGGTCGCCTTCTACATCGTCGGGCATACGCGGAATGAGCTTGCGCGCGCTGAACGTGACCAGGACATGCTCGTCGTCGATCAGGTCGACGGTGCTCATGGTGTAGCCTTCGCGCACAATAATGGTCGAATTGACGGCGCGGTAGCCGAGCTTTTCCAGCGGAATGCGGTGCTCCGGCGTACCGGCGACGTTGCGCGGCGTCGCACCAGGACACACACCACCAGCGAGGAGGAAGACACCGCAGAATGGGACGACCCGCCGCCTGACCTTTTGCCACAAACCGCTCATGGCTCCTATGCTAACCGCGCCTGCGGTTCAGCCCAAAGCACGACCGTTCACAGGCACGACAGATGCTTATGCGAGAGTGAAGGGACATGGCAATCTCCAGACGCGGTATCGGTTTTGCTGCCTGTGCTCTCGCCTCCGGCTTGTGGGGCACGGGTTTTTATTTCGGTAAGATCGCTCTGCGCGAACTCAGCGTCGGCCACATGGTGCTGTACCGGTTCCTGTTCGGCACCGTGCCCATGCTGCTGGTGCGGCTGCGCCAGCGGGACCGCACACCGTACACCCGCGCGGACTGGACAGCGCTGCTGGTGGCCGCGTTCTTCGGTGTCCCCGTTCTGTTTCTGATGGAGTTCAAGGGCCTGTCTCTGACGACACTTGCCCACGCGGCACTGATGGTGGGGACCATGCCGGTGCTGGTTGCGGGTGGCGCGGCGGTTTTCTTGCACGAGCGGCTGGATCGCATCGGCTGGATCTCCCTTGCCGGCTCGACCGCGGGTGCGGCTTTGATCGCGTTCAGCCACTCTCAATCGACCGAGGGCGCAGCCAGCCTGGCGGGCGATCTGCTGGTTGTCGGCGCCGCGCTGCTCGGCCTGGTATGGATCCTGGCCAGCAAGCGCCTGCTCGCGCGGCACAGCTCCCTCGCCGTTTCCAGCGACACCGTCATTACCGGAACGGCCATGCTCGCGGTGTGGGTCATGTTGCAATACGGTCCGCCGCCGGTGCATGGAATTTCCCTCCCCGTGTGGCTTTCGCTTGCTGCCGGTGGATTGCTTTGCACCGCATCCACAACCCTGCTATGGAACTGGAGCCTGACGCAGATTCCCGCATCGGAGGCTGGCGTCTTTCTCAATTTGGAGCCAATCATAGGATCAGTGCTGAGCGTCTGGCTGTTTCAGGAGCGTCTCGGCTGGCAGGCGTGGCTGGGCGGCGCACTCATCATCGCTTCGGCGGTCGTCCTTACCACGCAATCGAACACAGAAGTCGGCACACCGGCACCCGCCATGGAGTGAACCCCGCAAATGAAGAGCGCGCCCATCCGCCTGATCGCAGCCGACCTTGATGGGACGCTCGTCCACTCCAGTGGCATGATTACGACTCGCAACCGGGCGGCACTGCAACAGGCGCGCGAAGCCGGCATCCACATTGCCATCAACACGGGACGACGCCACAGCTATGCGATGCGGGCCCTGCGGCCGCTGGATCTGCCCGCACAGGACGCCGTCATCAGTTCCAACGGCGCGGTGGTGCGTACCGTGGCGGGCGACCTGCTGTGGCGCGGCGCTCTCGGCTTGCCCGTGGTGCATCGGTTGCTCGACGTGCTGCGGCCCTGGCGCAACGCACTCGTCTTTACCTTCGACCTGATCGGCCCACAGGGGAACGACGTTTCCGGCGCACTTGTACTGGAGGATCTGGACCACCTGCACGGCAGCATTCAGCGGTGGATGGAAACGAATGCCGCATCGATCCGCAGGGTCGCTTCCCTGGAAGCTACCTTTCAAGCGGCAGACGCTGCCGAGCCGGTTCAGGCCATGCTCTGCGGCACCCTGGAACGCATGCATTCGGCAGAAACTGTGCTGAAGCAATCGTTTGCACAGGACGCGGAAACGTACAGGACGGAGTATCCCGGCAACGACCTCTGCATTCTCGACATTATGCCGCGTGGTGAGTCGAAAGGCAGTTCCCTGCTGCGCTTTGCCGGCCTGCATGGCATCGATCCATCATCGATCATGGCCGTGGGTGACAACTGGAACGATCTGCCCATGCTGAACGTTGCCGGCACTGCGGTGGTGCTCGACAATGCTCCTACGGCCCTGCAGGCTCACGCACGCGCCCAGGGATGGCAGATCGGCCCGGCAGGCGACGAAGACGGCGTTGCCCAGGCCATTGAGACCGTACTCGCCACACAGGCCGTTCCCGCCTGACACGCCGTACGACATCTTTGCCTTGCCGCCGTCTCACGGCACCGGTTAGGCTAAGCGTGTGCCGTTGAAATCCTCTGTCATCGTTCGTTCTCTGCTGCTCTTCTGCGCCCTGTGCGCGGCGCGCGGTGCCATGGCGATGGAGCGAATTCAACTGCGCAACGGGTTCTCCATGGACTGCGACCACCACGAAACCGCGCCCAACGGTCGCGTTCGCCTCGTGATCGACACGAACAACAGCATGGAGGTCGACGCCGCCGCGATCGTATCCGCAGAACCGATCGCGGCACACCCGGCAACTGAAGATGAAATCAGTGTAAAAGCAACGATGAGCAGCGCCACGGCACACCCTCTGAGTTCGCTGATCGCCTCAGCGGGTGCGGCGCGCAATATCAACGTCGACCTGCTGCAAAGCGTTATCGACGCTGAAAGTGGAGGCCATGCGCATGCCATCTCCCGCACCGGCGCGCAGGGCCTGATGCAGCTCATGCCTTCCACCGCCCGCGCCATGGGCGTGCGCGACAGCTTTGCGCCAGAAGACAATCTGCGCGGCGGCACAGCCTATCTCGACCGGTTGCTGACCCGTTACCACAACGACCTGGTGCTTGCACTTGCCGCGTACAACGCCGGTCCGGGCGCGGTCGACCGCTATCACGGCGTTCCACCGTATCGCGAGACTGTCGCTTATGTAAGCCGCATCGTGCGTGAGTTCAATCGGCGAACCCTTGCGCTGCGGCAGGCGGCGGCACAGGACAAACATCCTGCCCTGCTAACCGGAGCACGACTTCCTTGACCGTTCCAAAGGCCCTTCGTAAAGCACTTCCCTGGATCGTCGGCGCGGCCCTGCTTGCCCTTCTCGCGTGGAAGCTGCACACCTCGCATTTCGACTGGTCAGGCTTCTGGGCCGCATGCCGTAGCGTGCGCTGGCCGCTGCTGCTTCTGGCGATGCTCATCATCTACGCGGGTTATCCGTTACGCGCGGCGCGCTGGTGCGTGTTTCTCAAACCGTCCATGCCGCCCGGCAGCCGGCTGCACTGGTGGCAATTGCTGGGGTCGCAATACATCGGCTTTGCGGCGCTGGCGGCACTCGGTCGCATCGGCGAACTGGTACGGCCGTATCTCATCAGCAAGCGCGCCAATCTTACGTTTGCATCGCAGGTCGCCGTTGTCGCCGTGGAGCGCATCTTCGACCTGGGCGCGTTTGCGCTCATCTTTTCGCTCAACCTGATGCTTTCGCCGCAGTTGAACAGTCTGCCGTATCACGAACGCTTTCGCCAGATCGGCGTTGCGGTCGCGGCGCTTACCGGCATCCTGATTGCGTTCGTGGTAACGGTGCGTGTTGCCGGGCCGCGTGTCGCGGCGATTGCTCGATCGCTGTTCGGCGGCATCTCC
>CBAAAH010000025.1:0-7334 GCA_964658865.1 uncultured Granulicella sp. | reverse complement strand
AGATGCCGCGGCAGACAAGATTCTTGCTTTCCGTGCAGGCTTGAACACCATTCGCGGGACGGGAGACTTCCTGCAGGCGGCGCTATATTCGCTGCTGCTCTGGATGACCATCGCATTGGCGTATGTCGTTGTCCTGAGGGCGTTTCCCTCGCCGGTGCACGACATGACCGTATCGTATGTGCTGCTGCTGATGGGCTTCAGCGTCGTCGGTTCCGTGGTGCAGTTGCCTGGCATCGGCGGCGGCGCGCAGGCGCTCACCATCGGCGCGCTGGCACTATTGTTCAGCATTCCAAAGGAGTTGGCGTCGTCCGCCGGACTGTTGCTGTGGGTCGTCACGACCATGAGCGTCCTGCCCATCGGCCTGATCTTCGCGCAGAGAGAACAGGTCTCCTTGCGCAGCGTCGCGCACGCCAGCGAAGAAACGCCAGTCGGTTAAACCGACTCGCTCCCTTGCGGATCCGCTGCTTTCCCTTGGTACACTGCAGTTGCCCATGAAGTGCCCGTTCTGCTCGTTTGCCCAAGACAAGGTCGTCGACTCCCGCGAAAGCAAAGAGGCGGATTCAATTCGCCGACGCCGCGAATGCGAACGCTGCGGCAAGCGTTTCACCACCTACGAGCGTATCGACGAGATTCCGTACATGGTGGTGAAAAAGGACGGCAGCCGGCAGAAGTTCGACCGGCAAAAGGTCCTGACCGGCCTGCTGCACTCGTGTCAGAAGCGGCCTATTTCCACGTCCAAGCTGCAGGACATCGTCGATGCGACCGAAGCGTTCGTCGTGGATTCGCCCGAGCGTGAGCGATCGACCAACGATATCGGCCAGTTGATCATGACGCGTTTGCGTGAGCTGGATACGGTGGCTTACATCCGCTTTGCTTCGGTCTATCGCGATTTCAAAGACGTGGGCGAGTTTGAGTCCGAACTGCGCGAGCTGCTGAACTCCCAGCGAAAAAAAGGCAGCACCGCACATAGCTAAGCTCGCGCCGTTTGCATCACAACAAAAATCATGATGACGTTCTTCCCAGGCCTCCGTGTGTCTGCCCTTTGCCTTTCTGCCACCTGCGTGCTGTTGCTGACGGGGTGCAAGCCGGACGCGGCAATCCGCAAAGGCGAGACCGTTGGCACAGGTACTGCTGCGCCAACGTACGATCCCATGCCGGACGCCGCAAGCACGGGCACCCTGACCGGCACAGTGCTGTTCAGCGGCGCGGCACTGGCACGTGTGCCGATCGATATGAGCCAAGACCCTGCATGTTCGCTCACCGGCGGCGCCAACCTGTCGGAGCAGTATGTGGTCGATCACGGCAAGCTTGCCAACGTCTTCGTTTACGTCAAGAACGCCCCACACCTGCAGACACCCGGTGCGCCCGTGCTGATGAACCAGAAAGGTTGCCGATTCACGCCGCACGTAGTTGCCGTCGCAGTGGGCGGAACCGTGCAGTTCACCAACTCGGACCCGACGATGCACAACGTGCACACCATGGCGGTGCAAGCCGGCAATCGGAGCATCGACGTGTCACAGGCACCCGGTGCCCCGGCGGCGACCCTTACCTATAACACTGCGGAAAACATGGTGCCGGTCCGTTGCAACAACCATCCATGGATGAACGGCTTCGTGAACGTGAGCCCGAACACCTTTTTCGCGGTCTCCGGATCGGACGGCAGCTTTACCATCCCGAATCTGCCGCAGGGCACCTACACCGTCGCCTTCGTGCATGAAAAGCTGGGCGAGCAGGACGTGCAGGTCACGGTCAAGCCTCAGGCGCGCACACCCATTACCGCTACGTTCAAACGCAGTAACGCTTAACCCGGGAGACCGATGCACACCCTTACGTTCACCTTCATGACCCACATCCTGCCCTTCTGGTTTCTTGTGCTGAGCCTGTTTCTGCCGCGCATCTCACTGCTGGTGCTGTGGTGGCAGGGTCAGCCGGGGCCGATGCACACCGTCGGCCTGGTGCCGCTCATCTTCGCCATCGTGTTGCCGCGACTGCTGATCCTGTACCTCATCTACAACGATCTCGGCATCTCCGGCTGGTTCCTGCTGCACATGCTGGCGCTGCTGATCGCATGGGGCGGCATCGGCGGCAACCAGGTCTCCCGTCGCCGGCGTGCCAGCGACTTCTAGCGCTGCGTTCGTCTGCCGTGCACAGAGCCCAGGCCGCCACGCCTGGGCTTCGCATTTGCGGGGTGCCTGCCCTATGCTGAACAGGAGTTCTCGTCTTGCCCAGCCTGCTGCGATCAACCCGTGCCAACCTTCTGCTGTTTGCCGCGGTACTGGCGTCGCTGACCGTCGGTACGGTGTCTATCGGCGAGGCGCACACCGGCCACGGTCTGCTCTGCGGTGCGGTGTACCTGTTGATCGTGGGGTCAGCCCTTGCACTGCTGCTGTTTCGTCCCGTGTCGCGGTGGCTGGTTCGGCTACTCGCAACTCCGGCAGTCTGGGCGGTGCTACTGCTGGGCCTTGCCGCCGCAGACCAGGCGCATTTCCGCTCTTCGGAGCTACAGGATAACCCGCTTACCTCATCCCTAGCGCTGGAGGAACCGGCTCGCGCGCTGCTGCACGGCCGCGAACCGTACAGCGTACACCTGTTTCACAACGCGCCCATTAGCCCCGGGCCGGGATGGATTGTGTTGCTGTCTCCGCTGACGGTCTGGCACGGTACAGGTCTACTTGGGATGTTGGCGCTGCTGTTCGCGGCGCGGCGTATCGCGCATCGCGCATCGTTGGCATCCGGCGTGTTTTGCGTGTTGCTGCTGTGTGGTCCGCTCTTTGAATCGCAGGCAGCAAATGGGCAGGATCTGTATGTCATCGCGATGGCGTGCGTCGTGGTGTGCCTGCTGCTTGAGCGATTTGCGGACAGGCCTGTCATGGTGGCGACCATCGCTGTGTTCGCCGGCATCGTGGCGACGGCGCGTCTGCCATTTGTCGCGATCCTGCTCATTCCGGGCCTCGGCCTGTTTCGACGTCACCGCAAGTCCGGCGCAGGATACCTGCTCACGATGCCGTTGATCGCGCTGCTGCTGGATGGCGGTTTCGCGCTGTGGGCATGGCACGATGGGGACCGATTTCAGCCCATGCATATCTTCCGCCGGGGCACGGCGGCGGCGGGGCACGGCGCGCAGTTGGCTGTTGCATTATTGCTGTCCGCCGCTCTGTTCTGGGTTGTGCGGCGCATGCGTGGAAGCGCCGAAGACTGGATGCTGGGCACGTGGTTTGCGCTGACGGCACTCTTTTTACCGGAGGCAGTCAAGGAGTTCGCCCAGATGCACCACGACCTGCGGTGGGAAGGCAGCACCTATGCGACGTTCCCGTTGCCGCTGCTTGCTGCGGTGCTGGCGCTGCGGTCGCGTATTCTATCTGGAACGGCAGAACACGCAGCACAATAGGAAACGAGGCAAAGCGGCATCATGGAGCGTCGGCGAGTAGGAATCCTGGGTGCGACGGGCACCGTCGGTCAACGCTTTATTCAACTACTGGACCGGCACCCGTGGTTTGAGGTGGCATGGCTGGCGGCGAGCGAGCGCTCCATGGGCAAGCGCTACGGTGACGCCTGCGCCTGGAAGCTGGACACGCCCATGCCGGCACGCATCGCAGACATGGTGCTGCAGCCGAACACCCCGGCATCCAGCACGCCGAAGATTATTTTTGCCGCTCTGGATGCGGATATCGCTCGCGAACTTGAACCGCAGTTCGCCCATCATGGGTGCGCGGTCATCTCGAACTCCAGTGCCTTTCGCATGGACGCAAACACGCCGCTGGTGGTGCCGGAAGTCAACGAGGCGCACCTTCCTTTGCTGGAAACGCAGGAGACGCGGCGCACCTCCGGCGGGTACGTGGTGACGAACGCGAACTGCTCGGCAATCGGCCTGGTGCTTGCGTTGAAGCCCCTGGAAGAGCGCTTCGGCATCGAGAGTCTTTTTGTAACAACCATGCAGGCCGTCAGCGGCGCGGGCTACCCCGGCGTGCCGTCGCTCGACATTCTCGGCAACGTGGTGCCGTTCATCAAAAACGAGGAAGAAAAGCTGCAAGAAGAGGTTGGCAAGATGCTGGGCCGGTACACCGGTGCGGCGATCGAGTTTTTACCGGCAAAGGTCAGCGCCCAGTGCAATCGCGTTGCCGTTGTGGATGGTCATACGGAATGTGTCAGCATGAAGCTGCGCACGCCGGCAACGCGGGAGCAGATCCTGGAGGCGTGGGCTGCATTCCAACCGTTGGACGGACGTGCGCTTCCGTCCGCGCCAGACCACCCGGTGCGGTACATCGATGGGGTGGACCGGCCGCAGCCGCGGCTCGACGTGAATGCCGGCAACGGCATGAGCACCTCGGTCGGCCGTCTGCGCCCGTGCAATGTGCTGGACTGGAAGTTCGTCCTGCTGAGCCACAATACCCTGCGCGGCGCGGCGGGTGCTGCCGTGCTGAACGCCGAGGTGCTGGCACGCATGGGCAAGCTGCCCCGTGAACCGGAGGCACACGCATGAGCCTTCCTCGCCAGCAGATCGTGCTGATGAAATTCGGCGGCACCTCGGTCGAGGACGCACCAGCGATCGCGCGCACGGCGGCCATCGTCAAGGGTCGCGCCGACAAGGGCTTGCGACCGTTTGTCGTCGTATCGGCAATGGCAAAGGTGACCGACAGCCTGCTTGCGGCGGCGGCGGCGGCAGGAAGCGGTGAACGCGCCGGGGCACTCGCCATCAGCGCGCGTCTGCGCATTCGGCACGTGGAAACGGCGGGAAACCTGCTCGATTCCGCCAACATGCAACAGTCCGCGACATCGCTGCACATGGAGTTCGACGCTCTGGACGACCTGTTACGGGGTATCGCGGCCGTGGGCGAACTGACGCCGCGCACCACCGACCTCGTGGTCAGTTTCGGCGAACGGCTCTCCAGCCGCATCGTGGCGGCCGCGTTTGCAAGCCGCGGCCTCACCGCCGTCCATCTGGATGCGCGCACCTGCATCCTTACGGACGATGCGTTCGGCAAGGCCACACCCCTGGAACCGGAGATTGAAGCCGCGCTGAACCGGCATGCGCTCCCACTTCTGGAAGCCGGCCAGGTGCCGGTCATGGGGGGCTTTATCGGCGCGACGACTACCGGGATCACGACCACGCTCGGCCGCGGCGGCAGCGACTTTTCCGCGGCGCTTGCCGGTGGCGGCCTGCGCGCCGGTGCCATCGAAATCTGGACCGACGTCGACGGCATCATGACCACCGATCCGCGCATCTGTGCCGACGCCTTGCGCGTGAAGACCGTTTCCTTTGAAGAAGCGGCGGAACTCGCCTATTTCGGCGCGAAAGTACTGCATCCCGCAACCATTCTGCCGGCCGTACAACAGAACATTCCGGTGTTTGTGTTGAACTCGCGCAATGCCGCCAGCGAGGGCACACGCATCACTGCGGTCGCACCGCCCTGCACGTCACCGTTCAAATGCATTGCGGTCAAAAAGCGGCTCACCATCGTGGACATCGTCGCCAGCCGCATGCTGATGAGCCACGGCTATCTCAAGGCTGTGTTCGACGTTTTCGACAAGCATCGCGTGGCCATCGACATGGTCAGCACGAGTGAGGTTTCCATTTCCGTGACGGTAGACACAAGCGATCGCCTCCCCGCCATCGCCGCCGACCTGCAGCGGATCGCCGACGTGAAGTACGAGAGCAACAAGGCGCTGGTATGCATGGTGGGTGAAGATATTCGCGGTCACAACGGCATCGCCGGCAAGGTGTTTACCGCCGTGCAGCACGTCAATGTGCGCATGATTTCGCAGGGTGCAAGCGAGATCAACATGAGCTTCATGATCGAGGAAGACGACGTGCCCGAAGCGGTCCGCGCGCTGCACGAAGTGTTTTTTAGAGAGCCCGACCCCAAAATTTTCGACCTCACCGCGCGCGTTGCAACGCAATCCGCCGCGGCACTTGCATCTGCCTGAAAGGGCGTCAAAAGGAAACCATGCGCATCCTCGTACTCGGCCACGGCAAGACCGGCAAACTCGTTGCAGAGGTGGCCCATGAACGCGGCCACGGCGTCCACGTCCTGGATGCGAAAGAGAACCCCGGCGGCGCCGCGTTGACCGCGCCGTTCGTTGCCGGCTTCGACGTGGTCATCGACTTCACCACACCGGGAGCTGTCGTCGGCAACCTGCGTTCCCTGCTGGCCACCGGCGCAAAAGTCGTGGTGGGCACCACCGGTTGGTACGACAGCCTGAAAGACATGCGCGACCTGGCGCAGCGTAAGGACGCCAGCCTGCTATATGGCACGAACTTTTCCATCGGCGTGCAGGCAATGCTGAAGCTGGCCACACAGATGGCGCACGTTCTGGCCCACGCCGGGTACACCTTTACCATCGACGAAACGCACCACACCACCAAGCTCGACGCACCGTCCGGCACAGCCATTACCCTGCAGAAAGCCGTGAAAGAAGTGGGTGCGGTGGACATCACCTCGCACCGCGAAGGTGACGCCGCAGGCCTGCACACGCTTGAGGCACGCAGCGACGCCGACCGGCTGCTGCTGACGCACGAGGCCTTCTCGCGCCGGGGATTTGCCGAGGGTGCCGTGCGCGCCGCGGAATGGCTCAGCACGCGCACCGGCAGCTACGACTTTCAGGACATTTACGATCAGTTGTAAGGACGCATCACAACTCCCAGCGCAGGAGGAAACACCATGACCCCGACCGCCGAAGCGAACCTTGTTGCCTCTGCCACCACCAATGACCTCAAACCTTTTGAAGGCCTGAGCTTTGAAGAAAAGCTGGATCGGCTTGCACTCGTCGCCGTTCGCGTAGGCCTGAACCTGCAGCCCGGCCAGGAACTCGTCATCACTGCGGGCTTGGACCAGGTCCCTTTTGTGCGGCGTATCACGGAACACGCCTACAAGGCCGGTGCGCTGCTTGTCACCACGCTGTACAGTGACGACGCGGCGGTTCTATCGCGCTACCACTATGCCCCCGATGCGAGCTTCGACACCACGCCGAAGTGGCTGGCCGACGGCATTGCCGCGGCATACAGTTCGAACTCCGCACGTTTGGGTATCGCGGGCGCAAACCCGGCGCTGCTGAAGGATGAAGACCCCGCGAAGGTCAGCCGCGCCAACATCGCCACCAGCAAGGCGATGAAGCCGGCGATGGAACTCATCACGCGCCACGCGATCAACTGGTCCATTCTTGCGGCTGCCACACCGGCGTGGGCGGCTCTCGTCTTTCCGCACCTGCCTGAAGCTGAGGCGGTACCGGCGCTGTGGGAGGCAATCTTTCACGCCTCGCGCATCACCGGTGCGGACCCCGTCGCAGACTGGAAGACCCACGGCCGCAATATCGCCCGGCGCGTGACCATGCTGAAC
>CBAAAH010000024.1:0-15373 GCA_964658865.1 uncultured Granulicella sp. | reverse complement strand
GCTGTTGCTGCGGTGAAGGCTCCGGCGGCTGTCGCGGAAAAACCCGCGCCCGAGGCATCCGGCGATCTGCAGCTTGCCGACTCCACCATTCGCGTGGATGTGAACCTGCTGAACCAACTGATGAACCTGGTGGGCGAACTCGTGCTCACGCGCAATCAACTGTTGCAGGCAGCCGGTGGATTTAGCCCCGCCGTGCAGCAAACGTCGCAACGGCTCAACATCATTACGTCCGAGCTGCAGGAAGGCGTGATGAAGACGCGCATGCAGCCGATCGGCGTGATCTGGAACAAGCTACCGCGCGTGGTGCGCGACCTTTCCGCAAAATGCGGCAAGCAGATTCAGATTGAAATGCAGGGTGCGGAAACGGAACTGGATAAGTCGCTGATCGAGGCGATTCGCGACCCGCTGACTCACCTTGTGCGCAACTCCTGCGATCATGGTATCGAGAGCCCCGCGGACCGTCAGAAAGCGGGCAAGCCAACGACCGGAACCCTGTCGCTGCGCGCGTTTCATGAGGCCGGTGCCGTCAACATTGAGATCTCCGACGACGGCGCGGGGATCGACCCGGAAAAAGTCCGGATGAAGGCCCTGGAAAAGAAGCTCATCACCCCGGATGTGGCCGCTTCCATGTCGAAGGCGGAAGCGATCAACCTGATTTTTTTGCCTGGCTTCTCCACCGCGGCGCAGGTCACCAGCCTTTCCGGCCGTGGCGTCGGCATGGACGTGGTGAAGACCAACATCGAAAAGATTTCCGGCTGCGTCGAAGTTATTGTGCCACCCCAGGGCGGCACGCTCATTCGCATCAAAATTCCACTAACGCTCGCGATTATCCCGGGTCTGATCGTTTCGTCGAAGCCACGCGCCGGCCAGCAACCCGGACGTGAAGACAGATTCGTAATCCCGCAGTCGCACCTGGTGGAGCTGACGCGCGTCGACATGACGTCGTCTCCCTGCGCCATCGAAACGGTGCACGGCGCGTCGATCTTCCGGCATCGTGGAACGCTGCTTCCCCTCATTTTTCTGTCGCGCCTGCTGAAGCGGGAAACCGAGGAAGGCGACAACGACCAGATCAACATCATTATTCTGCAGGTGGCCGGGCGGCAGTTCGGCCTGGTCGTGGACCGCATCTGCGATACGCAGGAAATCGTGGTGAAACCACTGGGTCAACAGTTGAAGCACCTGTCCTGCTATGGCGGCGCGACGATCATGGGTGACGGGCGGCCCGCGCTGATTCTGGACGTGGGCGGCATCGCTCGCCTGGCCGGCCTGGAAGCGCGCAATCAGCCGGCGTTCCTGTCGCACACACCAGACCAGGTGGGCGAAGTGACTCAGGAACTGCTGATCTTCCGCACGGGCGATCACCAGCGCCTTGCGTTGCCGCTTTCCATCGTCAACCGGCTGGAAGAAATTCCCGTGCAGTCGCTGGAGAGCGCGGCGGGCAATCACGTGGTGTCGTATCGCGGCGAACTGCTAACGCTCATCCACGTGGAATCGTTCCTAGCCGGCACCGGCGCACCGCTGCACTTCGTCGGCGTCGACAAGCTGAAATTGGTCGTCATCAACAATGGCGACCGACGCGTCGGTCTCATCGTGGAAGAGATTCTGGACATTGTGGATGGCAGCATCAGCATCATGCGCAGCAGCTCGAACCCGGCCATCATGGGTTCTGCCGTGATCGGCGGCGCAGTCACCGACCTGCTGGATCTGACGGCGATGCAGGACAACGCCAAGCCCAGTTGGAGCCGCTCGGCACAATCGAAGGCCTACACGCAGCGCGTGCTGTTCTACGACGCGTGGCCCCTGTCGCGGGAGATGATGCATACGCTGCTCGGGTCCGCGGGCTATCTGCACACCCATGCAACCTCCGCCGCAGGCATGCGCCAGGTGCTCAGCGAAGGTCCCGTCGACGCGCTTCTGGTCTCGTCCGATGCGCAGGGAATTCCGGCGTGGTGGTCGGATCTCCGTAAAAACGATCCGCGTCTTGCGGCGGTGCCACAAATTGTGCGACACCCCGATATTGCCGACGCGAGAACTGCCGATACAGGCTTTGTAGGCGACATTGCCATCGACCGCCACGACAGGGCAGGCCTGCTGCAGGCCCTGTGCGACCTGATGGCGGCGCAAACAGAAAAGCAGGCGGCCTGATATGACCAACGGTATGGGCACAAGCGAGCAAACCCAGTTCGCGACATTTGAAGTCGCCGGGCTGCATTTCGGAGTGGAGCTGCAATGCGTACAGGAATTGATTCGTTACCAGGAAATGACCGAGGTCCCGCTCGCTCCTGCCGCGGTGCAGGGCTTGATCAATCTGCGTGGACAGATCGTCATTGCCATCGATGCTCGGCGTGCGCTGGGCTTGCCCGAACGCGAGCCCGACATGCTACCGATGAACGTCGTCCTGCGATCCATCGATGGGTGCATCAGCCTTCTGGTCGATCAGATCGGTGATGTTATTGCCGTGGAGCGGGGTAACCGGGAAACCACACCGGAAAACATGCCGGCGCGGCTGCGCAACCTGGTTCTAGGTGTCTTTGTGCTATCCGATCGTCTGCTCCTGATTCCCGATCTGCAGCAACTCTTGAACTAACGCGCGGCCTTGCAATTTCAGTTCGACCAATTTCTACAGGGGAGTGCAGCACATGCCGAAAAGTATCGTCATCGGAACGGAACCCATCATCGGAACGGAACCTACAGAGGGTAGTGCGCGCGAGAACGCACGTCCCCGTCATCCACGCAACCATAACCGTACCGCGGCACCGGCAGCCGGCATCGCCAAAGAATCAGACTACGCAGAGCTGCACGCGCAGGTGCAGGCCATGCGACGGTCGTGCGCGATGATTGAGTTCACACTCGATGGTAAAGTGCTGAGTGCCAACGATCACTTTCTGGCTGCGCT
The DNA here is from genome assembly GCA_964658865.1 of uncultured Granulicella sp. Classification (GTDB taxonomy): domain Bacteria; phylum Acidobacteriota; class Terriglobia; order Terriglobales; family Acidobacteriaceae; genus Terriglobus. Next base: position 12,477 of record CBAAAH010000024.1, on the reverse strand, counting down.
GGGTTATAGCCTGGACGAAATTGTCGGCAAGCACCACCGCATGTTTGTAGACGACGAGTATGCGCGCACGGAAGAGTATCGCTCTTTTTGGGACCGGCTTCGCAGTGGGCAGTACTTCACCGGAGAGTTTCGTCGCATCGGGAAGAACGGTCGCAACGCCTGGATCCAGGCAAGCTACAACCCGATGATGGACGAGAACGGCAATCCGTACAAAGTCATAAAGTTCGCCTACGACATCACCGCCCAGGTGGAGTTTCGCGCAGAAGCAGAAAAACTTGACCGCGAACATGCGGAAATTCTGAAAGAAAAAGTCGATTCGTTGAAGCGCGTGGTGACGGACGCGGCGAACGGCGACCTGACCGGTATTATCTCCATCGAAGGGACGGACAGCATCGGCATGCTCGCGTCGAGTCTGCGCCAGTTGCTGTCGGACCTGCGCACCAGCATCTCCAGCATCAACCAGACGGCGCTTGCCGTTGCGGCATCTTCGGAAGAGCTGTCGATCATCAGCCAGCGACTGACGGAAAATTCGCAGGACGTTGCGACAAAAGCGCAGGATGCGGCAAAGATTTCAGACGAAGTGTCCAACAACGTCTCAGTGGTTTCGGCCAGCGCCGACGAGATGCTTGTATCCATTCGCGAAATTTCCCGCTCCTCGACCGAGGCGGCCCGTGTTGCTCGCTCTGCCGTCACCATGGCGAACGAGACGAACAACACCATCAGCAAGCTCGGCGAATCCAGCCAGGAGATCGGGAAGGTCGTCAAGGTCATCACCTCCATCGCGCAGCAGACCAACCTGCTGGCGCTGAACGCAACCATTGAAGCGGCACGCGCCGGCGAAGCGGGTAAAGGCTTTGCCGTGGTGGCGAATGAAGTGAAAGAGCTGGCCAAAGAGACGGCGCGCGCGACGGAAGAAATTGGACTGAAGATCGAAGCGATTCAAGGCAACACCAGTGCCGCGGTGCGCGCCATCGCCGAGGTTACCAGCATCATCAATCAGGTGAACGATATCTCCGGAACGATCGCCTCAGCGGTGGAAGAGCAAACCGCGACCACCAACGAGATCGGCCAGAACGTGGCAAGCGCGGCATCGGGAACCAGCTCCATTACCGAGAACATTACGCGCGTGGCACAGGGTACGGAAGACGCCGCATCAAGTGCCCGGGACACGCAGGAAGCTGCGCTGGGACTCGCAAAAATGGCTGTGGAAATGCAAGGCCTGGTCGCCCGCTTCAAGTTCTAGGGGCTTCGTTGGATGCTGCAGGAAAGGGCCGGAAGCGCTGTCGCCCGGCCCTTTTCTGTATGCATTGTTCGCACGTCTGCTGCTCCTTACGCAGCCATACTCTTGAAGGAATCGATGCATGCCTAAAGTGCTGATTGTGGATGATTCACGAGCGATACGCTCGATTCTGGCAAGGATTTTTGTCGCACAGGGATATGAAGTCCTGCAGGCCGAAGACGGTGCCGTCGGCATTCAGACACTTCAGGCAGCTTCCGGCGTCGACCTTGTTTGCGTGGACTGCAACATGCCCGAAATGAGCGGCATCGAGATGACTCGGCGCCTGCGAGGCATGCCACGTTTTTATCGCACGCCTATCATGATGATCACCACCGAGACACACGCCATCATCATGGACGCGGCCATGCAGGCCGGCATCAATGAGTATGTGATGAAGCCCTTCAACACGGACATCATCCTCGATAAACTGCGCATCCTGGCTTGCCCGACGCAGCCACGAAACGATAAGTAAAGGCGGTCGGCAGATGGCTCGAATTCTAATTGCTTCCGCGGACACGCAGCTACGCAGTGGCCTGCTTCACCGCGTAAAGCAGCACACCGGCCTGCAGGTCGCCGGATTCATCCGCAGCGAAGAAGAGGTGGTTCCACGCATCGTGGTATCGACCCCGGAAATCCTGCTGCTGGATGCGAGGCTTGCCGGCTCGTCCAACAGTGAAATGCTGGCACAGCTCAGCACGCGTTTTCCTGAGTTACAGGTCATTCTTTATGGCATCGACCAGCTTGAAGCCATGGGCATGCGCAAGCTGCTGGCCGACCCGGTCAAGGGATTTCGGAAGGCACCGATTCTGGTAAACACCAGCCGTGCGAACGACTTGAGCGAAGTGGAAACAGCGCTGAAGTCCATGTTTGCGCCTCCTCCGGTCGCCAAGCCGGAGCCGACGGCGCACGTGAGTGCAACAGCCGCGTCGAAAGCTACGACACCGCGCAAAACGCCCATGGCGCTCGTCATTGCATCGTCGACCGGCGGCCCGGTGGCGCTCATGACGCTGGTCAAAATGCTGCCGAAAGACTTTCCCCTGCCGATCGCCATCGTGCAACATATGCCGGCCAACTTCACGGCGATGCTGGCCGAGCGGCTCGATAGCTCCTGTCCACTTGAAGTGGTGGAAGGCGCGCCCGGCATGGACTTTATTCCCGGCCGCATCATCATCGGCCCCGGAGACTTTCATCTGAAGCTGCGAGGCACTCGGGAACTCTGCAACGTGATGCTCGACCAGGGTGAGCGCGAACACTCCTGCCGGCCCGCGGCAAACGTGCTGTTCCGCTCGGCTGCGGAAGTCTTCGGCGGTAACGTGTTGACGCTCGTGCTTACCGGCATGGGACGTGATGGATTTGAAGGTGCGCGCCACCTTCGTGAGTTAGGTTCACGCGTGATCGTTCAGGATGCGGCAACCAGCACCGTCTGGGGCATGCCGGGCGCGATCGCGCAGGCTGGATTTGCAGACGCAATCCTTCCCCTTACCGAAATCGCGAACGAATTAGTGAGGTCCCTATGAGCAATCTGGATTTTACTGCCCGCCCGCTCGCCGCGCGCACCGAGATCTCATCCGTGAATTCTTTGTTTTTACGCCGCCATGTGCACGAAACGACGGGCATTGTCCTGGATCCAAGCAAGGAATACCTGCTGGAGGCACGGGTCGCGCCGCTGCTGGCGGAACTGAGCCTGGACATCGATCAACTCTGCAAGACCCTGGCGCGTGAGCCGTCGGGGTCGATCAACCGTCGCTTGGTCGATGCCATCACCACAAATGAAACCTTGTTTTTTCGGGACTTTGCCACGTTTGAAGCCCTGCGGAAAGAGGTGATTCCAGCGCTGCTGAAGAAACTGGCCGGCCAGAAGTTACGCGTCTGGTCCGCCGCCGCTTCGTCGGGACAGGAGGCCTACAGCCTTGCCATGTTACTGCTGGAACTGAATGTTCCGGCCTCTCAGGTAGAGATTCTTGCCACGGATATTTCCGACGAAATCCTGCAGAAAGCGCGTGCCGGCAAGTATGTGCAGTTTGAAGTAAACCGAGGCTTGCCCGCGCCCTATCTGTCGAAATACTTTGATCGATCCGGCCTGGAGTGGCAGGTGAAACCTTCCGTACGCCAGATGGTGACGTTCACCCAAGCCGACCTGCGCCGGCTTCCACCGCAGGCGCATAAGGTTCACCTGCTGCTATGCCGCAATGTACTGATCTACTTCGATCATGACACGAAGCAGAAAATCTTAAGAAATCTTTGCAGCAGTCTAAGTGACCAGGGAATGCTTGTTCTTGGTTGCGCGGAAACTCTCATCAATTCCAGCGTTCCGCTGCGGCGCACGATCATGGCCCAAGCTGCTTTTTACACACGCTGATGCACTCCCGTGGAGTAAGTTCGATGGCTACATATTTATGGCATAACATACCCTCCGACATGATGGACCAGATGGTCATCCAGACGATTCGGATGTTGGTGGACGCGAATGCCATTCCCACTTTACCTCCCATGTCGCACGCGGCGGAAGACCTGTCGGTGGCCGTGTACTGCGATGACGCGCAACAGAGTGCCGTGCTTTTCTGTTGCAGCCGCGGGCTTGCCGTCGACTTCGCGGCCACCATGCTGGAGCTGGATCCGTCCTCGCTTGCGGAAACCGATCTCGTCGACGCTATCGGGGAATTCGCCAACGTTATCGCCGGTGGATTGCGCGGATTGATGGAAAATCCTGGGTATATGTCGACGCCCTTTGTCGTCACCAGCAAAGAAATGGACTTATTGGATCTATCCAATGAACACAGTTACTTGGTGAAAGACAACATATTTTCGGTGTTCCGTTTCTAGGTGCGATTCGGTACTTGCGCGCGTTCCATTCCATGCCGAAGCCGTCCAGAAGTGCGGCCAGCCGCCGAGATACGACTCGGCGGCTAAAGACGCTCCCTTGGCACGCGATGGATCGAGGAGTTTCCACGGAACGTAAGAGCGTGGCGAGACCCCACCGTCCATCACGTCCACCGGCTGCGTGGACTTGGCCCTTTTAGGGCAGGTGGGTTGCGAGCAGCGCCGTCGGCAGATGACGCTTCTTTTCAGGCACGGGTACCGGCGCGGTATTTGCCTGCAGCAGCGTTGGCCGTTGCAGTTGCTGTGCGGGTTTCTGCGGCGCGGCAATGCCGAGATAGCGGCGGTAGACGCTGATGTGGAAGCACGCCTGCTGAAACTCCTCTTCCACGTCGATCTTGCCGTCGTCTTCCACCGGCGTCAGGTACGCACGCATCCAAATAATCTCCGTCAGGCTCATGCCGCGCTTTGCCAGGTCGATCGCCTGGCCGTAGAGGTGTGGCGAGGCGATGTCGCCCGTGGGCGGCGCGGCGTTGCCGTTCACACGTACCAGGCGGCGCTGAAACTCCACTGTGCGCGCGGCCGAGGTGACGATGAGCGGTGTGCCGAACCGGGCGTAATGGGCGCGTGCAAGGTCGTGCAAAAAGCGCACCGTCCAAGGCCGGGCGTAGCGGCGGTTGAGCGGCAACGCGTCGTTCGGGTAGAGGCTGTCGTCATCCGGCAGGTCGACCAGCAGACGGGAGCGCCGCATGTCTGCAAGCTGGCTATCGTTCTGGATGCGTTCCAGGCCGTCGCTCAGGGCCATCTGATTCTGATGCACCAGGATTTCGTGCGTGCCCTTCATGGGCGGCAACAGCAGCAGGTGGCCGTTGCCGTCGAACAGGTTCACCTTTACGGCGGCGGCAGCAGTGGCATCGTCGTCGAAAGGCGTGCGGCCTCGTGGACGGACACCGTCGGTAGCCAGGCGAATGGCGGTGCCTACGGTTGCGGGCGTGTTGTCGTCGTCGAACGTGTCGTCGGCCATGCCAGCGGCAACGGCGGGGTCCAGCACGGGGCGCGCGGCACCTGCCTGCACCGCGGCGATGGCCGGCTTGCGGCCCATGACGACGGGGGACGACGGCAGTTGCGGGTGTGGCGTTGGGGAGGCCGCGATTTCTGCGGCAACCGCGCGCACGGTGCGGGGCGAGCCGTTCGCCGCAAGCAAGGTGGGATTGGCGGCGAGCACGGCCGCATCCGGAGCGGCGGAGGCGGCGTGGTAAGTAACGGCGGACGCGGTTACCGGGTGTAAATCGACATGCGTTGGGCCCGAGGCCGCCGGTGGCGCAGCGGTGACGGCCGGCGGGCTGAGATCGACCGTGGTCGCCGGTGCAGCCGCTTTGCCCGTGATGGAGCTGGTGGTGTCCGACTTCTGGCGAACGATGGGGGCCGGCGCGCGGTGGCCCGTGGTGCCAGGAACGGAGGTCGCGGCGGGCAGGTCACCGTGCTGGAACGGCGCGGGTTCACGCTCGGTGGGCGCGGTGCTGGGAATGTGTGTTTCGGCATCTGCGGCATCGTCGGCCGCAGTTGTCTGGCGGCTGTTCTGCTCTGCAACAGACTGGATGGTCTGGCGCTGCGCGGCGGCGGCACGTTCGAAATCGGCCAGGGTTGCCTTGTGCGGTGCGGTGGTCAAGTCCGGCAATGGCGTGTTTTTCGACGTGCCGGGACGAACGGTGGGGACGACGTTGCCGGCGACATCGCGACCGCTTTCATGCCGGCTGCCCTGCCGCGCGCGATACCAGGCGTGCACGCGATCTTCGGTTCCGGGGTCTGCCGCGCTGTCTGCTTCCAGCGGGATTGAATGCGCGACAACAGCGGTCGACCGGCCACGTCGCAACACAGGCCCACGCACAGAAGTCTCATCCATGCTCGCGATCTGGCGCTTGCCTCTGCCTTTGCGGGAAGAGGTTGTCGGCTCATCCTGCATCTGCTCCTGCGCGGCGCGGCGGCCGCGCGTGTGGGCATCGTCTCGACGCGCCAGGGTTCGCGTGCGTGGCAGATCCTCATCGGCTGCCCTGCCGCCGCGTGCGAGCTTTCCTTTGCGCCGGGGTTGCTCGTCTTTGTCGGCCTGCACGCGGCCGGAACCCTGCGCTCGGCCATGCGCGACTTCGTGCAAGGTACCATGGGCCGCATGGCCGGCGGCGACATGACGTTCTGCCGTCGCTGCGGCACGATGCGAGGCGGCGACCGGTCCGCGTGCGGCAGCGTCACGATGCACAGGCGCAACAGCGTGATGCACCGAGGCGTGCGCCGGTGGCACTGCGAGGAGGGCCGAGACGGCAAGAGAAACCGTTGCAAGCGCGGACGTAAACCGCCGCTGCAGCCCGTTCATCGCGGGGTTTCGGGAGATGGGAAGAGTGGACATACCAGGGTACGGCCGCGGAGTATCGAACAACAGAGCCTCCTCAGAGTAAGCAAGCTGTCGCGGATGGGGAAGTGGCACGCGTGATTCGTCCCCGGTGGGTTACCGGGTGATCGCAGGCCATCAATCTGCAGGAACAAACACGGTATGCCATGTTTTCGTTGCATCTGTGTGGGCGCCGGGTGACCGGCCATGGGGGTCGACGCGTCCAACGGGCATGTTTTCCTCCCGCCTGGCTTCCCTGCACGCTTCACACCGTTTTGTCTTAGCTGCCACTCAGATTGGCGCTCTTGCCGGCACCGTGGCCCTGTTTGCCGGCGCGATCGGCGGAAACGGAAGGCAGGTGCAGGGACCGCCGCAGGGCAACGACCCCGTCAAGGTTCGCCGCTATCAGGAGCAGGTGTTGCCCGTGCTGCAGGAGAACTGCCTGCGCTGCCACGGCGGCATGAATCACCGCAGCGGCTACAGCATGTCCACGCGCGCCATGGCCCTTGGCGGTGGCAAGAACGGTACTGCCATCGTTCCCGGCAACCCGGACGCCAGCCTGATGATCCAGCTCATCGGCCCCGGCCCTTACCCGCACGACCTGAAGCCCATGCCGCTGAAGGGCAAGCTGACCGACGCACAGATCGCCACGCTACGGCAATGGGTTGCCGACGGCGCGGTCATGGATCAGTAGCTTGCCGGCAGCATCTTGCGAGATTGACGCGCATCCTAGATAGTGGTGATTGGATGGCAAACGTAAATGCACTGTTCGCGGTCGTCGCAACCTCCAATCCGGAAGCAATGCAGTTGCGCGTTTCGCAGATCGCACCCTGGCTTACGTTAGAAGTTGAAAAAGGACAGTGGCTTGTAATTGCACCTTCATCGACGACCACCAAGGAATTATCCGACCGACTCGGCATCTCGGACGGAACCATTAGTAACGGCATCGTATTGAAGGTAGAAACCTATTTCGGAAGAACGGCGCCTTCCACGTGGGAATGGGTCAGCGCCAAAATGGGGGCGCCCCTTGTCACCACGGCCGCCTAAAGCCGAACCGGCGACACCGGATGCGATTGCGTCCACACCACTGACCAGTACCTCGGTTGAGGTCGCGTATGACCTGCTGCAGCGCGTAAGCAGCATTGAACGATCTGTACTTACCTCGAGGGACGGGCTGATTCCGCAGCCACGAAGTTGCAGGCAATTTCAGACGAGATCGTTGCCGCAAAAGCTACGTTTCGCACGCTTAAAGTAGTTTTAAGCGTTGCCAGTGCCAGTGCCATTGGCGTTGCATTGTGGGGACTCATTGCAACGCTGGTGATGATGGTGGCGAAACATTACCTTGGCTGGTGAATGAATGTTCAATGGTCGGGGCGGAGAGATTCGAACTCCCGACCCTCTGCTCCCAAAGCAGATGCGCTACCAGGCTGCGCTACGCCCCGACTCCTTCCATTGTATCGCCCTGCCGTGCAAAACGGCTGGAATTTGCACAGTCGCTATTGAATTTGCGCAGTCGCTATTTAGTGGCGCATGCCGAGCGAAAACAACTTGCCTGCGATGAAAGCCAACAAGGCTAGTGGGATCGCCAGCAGCAGCAACATGCCCAGAAACAGCCAGAGCAAGAACAGCCAGTCGGATGCGGCGTGCTGCTTGCGCTGTGGCTGCGTCGTTCCTAGCCGATGCTGGCCACCGTACATCGCGGAACTTACCGGCATGACGGGGACAGCCGGGCTGTTTTCATAACCGGGGTACCCGGCGTCTCCCATGGCGCGCTGCAGCAGGGCAAAGTTACGGCGATTGGCCTTCCACGCGATATCGAACGCGTCACCCAGCACCGGGACACTGCCGATGATGGTCTCGACGGCAACGTTCGCCAGCATGCGCGCCAACGTCACCTTGGGTACGCCGCGGAGCCATGCCGCAAGAATGATGATCCACGACGCCATCGCGCCCAGAATGTCGCCGATGCCCGGGACAAGACCGACGATCCCGTCCAGGCCGAAGCGGATATTCGTCCCCGGAACGCGCAGAAAGTCGTCGAGCAGGTGCGACAGCATGTCTAGATTGTTGTCGCTGAACAGGGTGTCGCTGCCCTTGATCCGGGGCCGCAGAATCTCCGGCTCGGTGGCGCTTCGGACTGAATTGGGCTGAGTCATTGCGCAGTTGGATGCGGCGCAATGCGGCAGGTTGTCGGGCCGCGTCCTGTCGTTCTGCCGACGAGCCCTACACCAGCCTTGACGCAGAACACGGCCCGCGCTGTGGAATCGGGGAGCACCCTGCTACAATCGGATCTGGCACGGCGGCTGTAGTTCAGGGGTTAGAACGCGGGTCTGTGGCACCCGATGTCGAGGGTTCAAATCCCTCCAGCCGCCCCATTTTATTCGAACCTGCGCAAAGCGGACGTGAGAAGCGTCCGCTTTGCCGTTTGTAAACGAAGGGAGACGATGGCGGGAACGGTCTATGGCGGCACCAGCGGTTGGGCCTATCCCAGTTGGAAGCCTGGCTTTTATCCTGCAAAGGGCGTGCCCGCGCGACGCTTTCTGGAGCACTATGCCACGCGGCTGAATTCGGTCGAGGTGAACTACACCTTTCGCGCGCTGCCCACGGCAGAGCAGTTGCAGGGCTGGCTCGCAGCAGTTCCGGAGCACTTCCGTTTCTCGTTCAAAGCGCCGGAAGCGATCACGCATCGCAAACGCCTGCGCGACTGCGCCGACGGTGTTGCCGCGTTCGTCGCTTCGCTGGAGCCGGTACGCACCGCCGGCCGGCTGGGCCTGCTGCTGTTTCAACTGCCACCCAACTTCAAGGCCGACGCCCAGCGCCTGCAGGACCTGCTGCGATTGGCGAGCATTCAGGGTGAGCGGCTGAGCTTCGAGTTTCGCCACCCGAGCTGGTTTACCGAGCAGACCTATGGCCTGCTGCGTGCGGCCAATGCTGCCCTCTGTGTCGCGGAAAGCGAAGATCTGCAGACGCCGGAGGTGCACACCGCGGCAACCTTCGCGTCGTTCCGGCTGCGGATGCCGGGCGGGTACGGGCCGCGGAAAATTACCGCACAGGCCAAAGGCTTTACCGCGCTCGCCGCCGATGGCCGCGACATTTACGTCTACTACAAGCATGAAGACGAACCCACGGGGCCGCTCGCGGCGGAGAGCATGCTGGCGAAGCTCAGCAGAAACATGGTGCAGACATCCGCGCCCAGCCCCAAGCCATCCTCAAGATACCGTGCGGCTTCCACGTTTTAACTTTAGTTCCGCTTCGGCGCGCATTCTTCGCCAGGTTCCACGTTCTTTACGCATCAGTGTTGCAGGCCCATGCGAACATTTATCACGATCGGCGCCGGTCCTTCCGGCCTTACCGCGGCGCTTGAACTGCTTCGCCGCACCGACATTCAACCCGTCGTTCTGGAAGCATCCGGCGAGATCGGCGGCATCTCCCGCACCGTCCGCTACAAGGGCAACCGCATGGACATCGGCGGCCACCGCTTCTTTTCGAAAAGCGACCGCGTCATGCAGTGGTGGATGGAACTGATGCCACCCGACCTTTCTGACGCCGCACCCACGGGCGTGACGCTTGCCTATCAGGGCAAAGAGCGTGAACTACCGACGGCCCAGACCGTCGCTGTGCCCGCGCATTTGCAGCAGGAGCCGCCGTTGCGCGGCATGGGGCCGCTCACCCTCATCACCGAGACCAATACAACGGCGGATGAAAACCTGCCGGAGCAGGATCACACCGAGACCGTCGTGCTCGCGCCGCCGCCGCAGAACGAAGATCTCGTGATGCTGGTACGACCGCGCAAAAGTCGGATCTATTACCTGCGGCGCTTTTTCGATTACCCCATCAAGCTCACCGGCAATACCATGCGCAACCTGGGACCGGTGCGGGTGGCAAAGATCGGCGCCAGCTACATCGGCAGCCGGGTGAAGCCCATCGCGCGGGAAAAGAGCCTGCAAGACTTCCTGATCAACCGCTTTGGCCGTGAACTGTACCTCACGTTCTTCAAGAGCTATACGGAAAAGGTGTGGGGCACGCCCTGCGACCGGATCTCCGCGGAGTGGGGGGCGCAGCGCATCAAGGGCCTGAGCCTGACGACGGCCGTAAAGCATTTTCTGCGCAAGTCACTGGAACGCAACCCGAAAGGTGCGCCGGGGACGAAAGACAGCATCGCGCAAAAGGGTACGGACACCTCGCTGATCGAACGTTTTCTGTATCCCAAGTTCGGCCCCGGTCAGTTGTGGGAGCACGTGGCCGACAAGGTGGTGCAGATGGGCGGTGAGCTGCACAAAAACACCTCGGTCGATACGGTGGTTGTTGCGGGCAACCGCGTCGTCTCCGTCGAGACGGTATCGCCGGACGGCACACGGCAGCGGTTTGAGGGTGACTTCTTTCTATCGAGCATGCCCATGCGCGAACTGGTGCATGCCCTGCAACGCGGCGGCGCCGACGTGCCTGCCAATGTGCTGCAGGTAAGCGACGGCCTGCAGTACCGCGACTTCATCACGGTCGGCGTGCTTGCCAACAAGCTGAACGTCAACGAGCCGGGCGGCGGCCCGATCCGCGACACCTGGATCTACATCCAGGAGCCCGACGTTCTGCTGAGTCGGTTACAGATCTTCAACAACTGGTCGCCCTACATGGTGGCCGACCCCACCAAGGTTTGGATCGGCCTGGAGTATTTTTGCGATGACACGGACCCAATCTGGTCGATGCCCGATGACGAGCTGAAGCGCTTTGCCGCAGCAGAGCTGGAAAAGATCGGGATATTGAACACCACCGAAGTGACCGATGCGCACGTGGTTCGCGTGCCCAAGGCATATCCCGCGTACTTCGGCACGTACAACCGCTTCGACGAGCTGAGGGAATGGATCGACGGCTTCGAGAATCTGTTTCTCGTGGGCCGCAACGGCATGCACAAGTACAACAACCAAGACCACAGCATGCTGACGGCAATGGCGGTGGTGGACGGCATCGCCGAGCATGGCCGTGTCGACAAGCGCGCCGTGTGGAACGTCAACACGGAGCAGGAGTACCACGAGGAAAAGGGCAAGCAGGCATCGCGGGATTTCGCCGCGCGCACGGTTTCCGATCGATAGAACGCCACCCATGACAGAACGCTGCAACCCGGGCGTAGAACGCTGTTTTGCCGAAGCAGAAGTACTGTGCCGGAAAAGCTTTTAGCGGGTGGAGCGCCGTTATTGGGTGACGCGGGAGCAGAGTTTGGCCTGGAGTTTCATGAGCAATTTCTTAGGTTCAGTGCCCCGCAGAACCTGCCTCTCTTCCGCTTGATTCGGCACCGCTTCTTCCTGCAACCGCACTGAAGCTGAACCCGCAACCGCCGATAAAGGCAGCAGGGACGGAGGGCAACCATGACCAGCAACGAACACACGATGGGCAACGAACAGGTAATAGCACCGATGGTGCAGAACTATGCGGTAACCGTAAAGCTTGAGGGCTCGGAGCTGCTGCTGCAGGCACTGGACGACCACATGCGCACGTGTGAGCTGGCCAAGACGCTGGTGTTCGAACGCGACACGCTGGCCGCCCAGGTCGCCGATCTGCGACGCCGATACGAGAACTAGGCATAGCTTTTTCGCAGACGGGTTCACACCGTTGGCCGCAGTTTGTGGTCGAATGGAGAGATACCCGTGATTCCGTTGGACTCATCTCTGGCGCAGACCGCAGCGCCGACGCAACGCGAGCTTCCGCTCGACTTTCGGCCCGCGCACCCATTCCGGCCGCGGCGCTGGCTACGCAACGGCCACCTGCAGACGATCGTGGGCAACTTTCTGCCGCGCACCGGCCACCTGCCCGCACCCGCAACAGAGATGGTGCAGGTGCCGCTGCCGGCAGAGATGCAGGTCCTGCCGGAGGTAGTCGCCGCAGATCGCGCGCTGCCCAGCCGCGTGCTTTGCCACTGCCATTGGCAGGCCGACGACGACGCCGTGCCCACAGTCGTCCTGGTGCATGGACTTGAGGGTTCGTCGGCCTCCCAGTACGTAGTGGG
>CBAAAH010000023.1:728-15593 GCA_964658865.1 uncultured Granulicella sp. | reverse complement strand
TCTCTTCTTCTCTCTTCCTTCTCTACTGCAGCTTCTCCAGTTTGTTCAATTGCGCCTGAGTCATTTCGTTGCGAAGCTGCAGGAGCAGGTGGGTGTTCGCTTTCTCCAGGTCGGCGCGCGCCTGGGCGACGCTTTGAATCTCCGTGTTCAGTGCCGATTCACTGGGATGGTCTGTCGTGGACAGCGCACTGAGCCGTGCCTCCGCCTTGCGCAGATTGTCCAGGTTGGCGATCAGGGTGCTGCGGTTTTCTGAGAAGACGCCGTCCATGCGCCGCTGCTGGTCGCCCGTCAGGCCCACGGAGCGGGCATATTGCGTATCGTCCCACCAGCGCCCCGCGGGTCCGCGCTGCAGTGCTCCACGATTGGCTGTACCGCCGCGGTCGGAGCCGCCACCCGGTCCACGGTCTCCCAGACCACCGGGACCGCCGCCAGGAAATCCGGGGCCGTGCCCACCTGGGCCGCCGCCTGGGCCACCGCCCCCGGGCCGTCCACCGCCCTGTGCCGCGGCACCGCAGCAGAAAGCCGCGGCCAGCGTTGCCGCGATCAGGGTGCGACAACGGATTTGGCGATCGGCGGAATTTCTCCTTCCCTTCGCAAGATCAGACATCGGGTAGAGCCTCCGTAAAAAAAAGACATCATGACTAATTGCTGCGTTGCTGGGCATGCCGGCGCGTTTGCGCTCTGTCGCCAAGAAGTTCATCGGTCAAACCGAGTTCCTGCTCACTGGGTGTTGCCGCGCCGCGCAGGGCATCGTCCACCGAAGAGAGTAACTGATTGTCGGCCGCGAGTGCCTGCTGCGTGGGTGCGGCGGGCAGCGCGGCGGCTGCCGTTTGGGTCAGCATTGCCTGGTGGTGCGTGTACGCGGCACCGCCAACCAGGCACGCGCACAACGTAGCCATGCCAAGCGCCCACCGCGGTGCCTGTCGCCATGCGGCGCGCGGCGACGTTGGAGGCAGCGGCGACGGCATGGCGGCCGATCGCTTTTCCGCCCAGTCCAGCGACTGCTCGCGATAGCTGCTCAGCGCCCGCTGCATCGCGATCAACTCCGCGGCATCCTCATCGTCCCCCGGCAGGGCATCGTCGTCCTGTTTGTCCAGTCGCTGCATCAGCCTTGCGTCGAATTCTTCGTCGTTCCTTCGGTTCGTCATCAGGAGCATCCTTTTACGCGTTCGCGCACGGCCTTGGTGGCCCGGTGCAGGTGCGTTTTTACGGTGCTTACGGGCATGCCCATCGCCATGGAGATTTCCTGCAGTTTCATCTCTTCGATAAATCTCATGGTAAAGATGGCGCGCTGGTTGGGCGATAACTCACCGATCGCGTCGTGCACGCTGATGGTCTGCTGCTTGGCGATCATGGCCTGCTCGGCGTTGCTGCCGCCGCTGCGCAGGTGGTTCTGCATGTCCGTTGCGTCCACGGCGCTTGCCTCGGCTCTGCGCCAAAACTTGAACTTCTCCGTGCGCGCATGATCGCGGATGAGATTGAGCGCAATGCCGGTGAGCCACGTGTTGATGCTGCAGTCGCCGCGAAAGCTCGCCCGGTTGCGATAGGCCTTGAGCAGTGCGTCCTGTACCACGGTAAAGGCGAGGTCGTCATCGCGAACCTGCGCGCTCACAAACCGCAACAGCCGAGGTCGGTACAGGCGCGCCAGCAGGTCGATGTCGTCCAGGTCCGTCAGCGTGCGTTCCTCGGGTACAGCCGGTGCAATCAGAGCCGCGGTCAGTGTATATGCCATCGTGATTTCCTCGTCTGCAGGGGTGAACGTCCGTCGGTTCGGCAGGTCTTGCTTGCTGTGCGACGTGCGGGAGAATCGGCGCGATTACATGCGCCAAAAAAAAGTAAGCGTGGACAAGGACCTTTTCCCCATCCATGCGTCGCGTTTGTGCCGCCCCTTATTCCGCTGGCGTACCATCAGGTGCGACGCCAGGATACGAAAAGGGGGCATTTCGAGGGTTTTCCAAAGCAAAGCACGGATCGGGCAGGGGCTCCTGAAATGCGACGAGCAATGAGGAGGCCGGCTTACATGAGAAGTCCGGTCTCGTGTGTCGCTGAAACGATTCGACCCAAAACGGCGCGGTACACTGCTATCACGACTTACATTTCTTTGTGCCCGGAGCCGCCGCATGCGTCTGCTGTTTCGTTCCGCCGTTGCTTTTGCCCTTGCCGCAACCGCAATCAGCGCCCAAACGCCACGCACCCGGCCCGTCACGCAGGCAGAGGTCGATCGCATTACGCGCGACGCCATCCTGATCGACACGCATGACGACGTCACCAGCAAGACCGTTACCGGCTATGACATCGGCACGCCGAACAAGGGCGGCCAGACCGACCTTGCGCGCATGAAGGGCGTACTCGGCGCGGAGTTCTTCGCCGTGTACGTTGGCGCGGAGTACGTCAACGGCAACCACGCCGCTAACCGCACCCTCAGCATGATCGACACGGTGCGCACCGACATCGTCGCGCGCCACCCGGAGAGCTTCGTCTTCGCCACCACGGCAGACGAAATCGTCGCCGCGCACAAGGCCGGAAAAATCGCCGCGCTCATGGGGATCGAGGGTGGCCACGCGATCGAGAACAACCTGCGCCTGTTGCGCGATTACGCGGCGCTGGGCGTGCGTTACATGACGCTGACCCATTTCAATACCAACGACTGGGCCGACTCCCAGGGCGACGTGGACGATCCCAAAGTTACGCATCACAACGGCCTCACACCGTTCGGTAAAGATGTCGTGCGCGAGATGAATCGGCTCGGCATGATGGTCGACATCAGCCACACCGCCGACAAAACCTTTGCCGACGTGCTCGCGACGACCACGGCGCCGGTCGTCGCCTCGCACAGCGGCTGCCGCGCCGTCAGCAGCTACACCCGCAACATGACCGACGACATGATCAGGCAGCTCGCGGCCAACGGCGGCACCCTGCAGCTCAACTTCGGCTGCGACTTTCTCTCGCAGCGGTACTTCGACCAAGCCGCGCCGCTGCTGAAAGACCTGAAGCCGAAGTACATGGAGGCCATGAAGATCATGGATCCCATTGCACGCGATGCTGCCATGGAGAAGATTCAGGCCGATGCCGCCGCGCTCGTTCCGCCCGCGACACTGCAGGACGTCGTTGCACAGATCGTGCACGCGGTACAGATCGGCGGCATCGATCACGTGGGTATCGGCACCGACTTCGACGGTGTCGGCTGCGTGCCGCCCGACCTGAACGGCTACGACAAATTCCCCGCGCTCACCCGGGCCCTGCTGGAAAAAGGCTTCTCCGCCGACGACATCAAGAAGGTCTACGGCGGCAACCTGCTGCGCGTGATGCATGCGGTGGAAAAGCGAGCGGCCGAGCTGAAAGGCACACCCGCCATCGAAACCGTCTACACGCCGGCAACTTAGCAGGCAGTACACTTGCAACGCGGCACCAATCGAACCCGCGGGAGATCGGCACGTTGGCAGAAGAGAAGTTGCAAGGCGAACCCCTACGGCAGGAAATCGAGCGCCTCGGCCCCTGGTTCCACAACATGACCATCGGCGGGTACAAGACCGCGCCACAGCATTTTCTGGGCGATTACCCGGCTGTCAAATTCGCCAACTTCCGCGACGCGCTGCCCACCGATATGACCGGCAAAACCGTGCTCGACATCGGCTGCAATGCGGGCTTTTATTCGCTGGAGATGAAGCGTCGCGGTGCCGCGCGCGTGCTCGGCATCGACATGGAAGACCTTTACCTGGCACAGGCGCGCTTTGCCGCGGACCACGCCGGGCTCGACGTGGAATACCGCAAGATGAATGTCTGGCAGGTCGGCGAGCTCGGCGAACAGTTCGACCTCGTCATCTTCATGGGCGTGCTGTACCACCTGCGGCACCCGCTGCTCGCGCTCGACCTCATCCACCAGCACGTCGCCAAAGATCAATTGCTGTTTCAGACGATGCAGCGCGGCAGCCGCGATCTCGTCCCCGTCGCCGACGACTACGACTTCAACGACACCGCGCACTTCAACGATCCGGCCTACCCGGCCATGTATTTCATCGAGAAAAACTACTGCGGCGACAACACCAACTGGTGGGTACCAAACCGCGGCGCGACCGAAGCTATGCTCCGCGCCAGCGGTTTCGCCATCGAAGCCCAACCGGAACATGAAGTTTATCTTTGCCGCCACATCGACATCCCGCTCACCCACGAGGGCCCGCGCGCCGTGTATCCCGCCGCCGGACCGCATGCCTATCCCTTTTCGAAATGAGCGTGGGATCGAATCGACCGCGACATGAAGCGTTGCTTGCGGAAGCGGAACGGCTGCTGTTCGAGCGCTGCTGCGGTCAAGCGCTCACGATGTTCGATTGGGCCGATGCCGCAGGTGCCGATAAGGATCGTTGCTCTGCCGGTGCGTGGATGACCCACATGCTGCTCGGCCAGTATGAGCAGGCGTGGTTCAAGTCGGATGACATTCGCAGCCGTTCCGCACACGACCCGAACCGCTTCTGGCATGGCGAATCGCTCGGCGGCAAGCGCGTGATGCTGCGCTGCCTGCACGGCTACGGCGACACCGTCATGTATCTGCGCTGGTTGCCCCTGCTGCAACAGATTGCGAGCGAAGTCACGGTGCAGGCCGCGCCTGAAATCCTGCCGCTGCTCGCCTGCTTTCCGGATGCAGACCGGATCGTCACGTGGAACGCACCCGGCGAAACCGATGAACACCTGTGGGATGTGCAGGTGGAGTGCGCGGAACTGCCGTACCTGTTTCGCGCGACGCCCGCGACACTGCCATCACCCACGCGCATCGTTTTTCCGGATGAAACACTGCATCGCATCCGTATGCGCCTGGGTCCGCGTACCCGGCCGCGCGTCGGCCTGGTGTGGAGCGGCAGCGATTTTGATCCGGCACGTTCGCTCTCGTTCTCCCTTCTGCGGCAGATGCTGCTCCATCGTCATGACGTTGAGTTCTGGAGCCTGCAGCCGTCATCCACCAACGGCGACTGGACCGCCTTTTGCATGCAACGTGGATGGAGCGCGCGCACGTTTTACGAGTGCTCCGATGCAGCAGAACCACAGCACGCGGGCATGGCCGACATGGCGGCCTTCGCTTCGGAACTCGACCTGGTCCTTACCATCGACACGCTGGCCGCGCACGTTGCCGGTTCGCTCGGCGTACCCACCTGGTTGCTGCTGAAGCATGACGCCGACTGGCGCTGGATCGTGGACCGCGACGATACGCCGTGGTACCCCGGCATGATGCTCTTTCGGCAAACCACCCCCGGCGACTGGGCCGGCGTACTGACGCGTTTGTGCGACCGCCTGCGCGACTGGAACGAGGAGATCCACGCATGATCCATTCAAACAATTACGAAATCATCGAAACGAAGCAGGGGTCCGATCTGGAAACTTCGACCAGCGTCGAAGCGTCGCAGCAGTTAAATTCCATGCCCGTCGCATCGTGGAACCATCACGCCACCAACGCTTCGGCCGTCATCGAAGCGTCCGCCATGCCCACGCAGAACACTCTGCGCCGGGTGTGGGACGACTACGACGCGTACCTGTTCGACATCGACGGCACGCTGATGCACTGCCGCGATGCCGTGCACTACTTCGCCTTTTGCGACGCGCTGAGCCACGCCGCGGGCCGCCCCTTAAACCTCGACGGCCTGCCGGTGCAGGGCAAAATCGACCCTGGCATTCTGCGCGATGCGTTTGCGCGGGCGGGCGTGCCGGAACGGCAGTGGCGGCCGCAACTGCCCGCGTTGCTCGAACGCATGGGCGCACACGTGGAGGCACACGCTGCCGACTTCGACATCGAAGTGCTGCCCGGCGTCCGCGAAACCTTGCGGCACCTGCAGCAGCGCGGCAAGCTGCTCGGCGTCGGCACCGGCAACCTGGAGCGCATCGGCTGGGCCAAATTGCGGCACTGCGGCCTGCGCGACTTTTTCACGCTCGGCGGCTTCAGCGATCCCTACGAGGCACGTGGCGACATGATCGCCGGTGCGGCCTCCGCGGCACGCGTGATGCTGAACAACCCGAACGCCGCAGTCCTTGTGCTGGGCGACACTCCCGGCGACATCACCGCGGCCCGCGTTGCCGGCGTCGATGTAATCGCTCTTGCGACCGGCATCTATCCGGCAGACCAGTTGCAGGATGCCGACCGGGTCCTCGCCTCCATGCTCGACCTGCAACGCGAAGCACGATAAAGCGGGTGCCCATGTCCCGCGTTTGAGGCAGGGATTTGTGACACTCACGCCAAACCCGGTCGTGCCTGCGTCATGCATCATCCCGCGCACATCCAATACCCATGGCTATCGAACAGATCGATCTCGGTTCTCAGGGGGCCCGCGTCTCGCGCGAGGGTCTGGGCTGCATGGGGATGAGCGAGTTTTACGGTGAGCGGAACGACACGGAGTCCGCCGCGACGCTGCTGCATGCGCTCGATCTCGGCATCAACTTTTTTGACACCGCGGATGTCTACGGCATCGGCGACAACGAAGAACTGGTCGGCCGCACCATCAAGCCGCGCCGGGATGAGGTCTTTCTCGCGACCAAATTCGCCAACCTGCGCAAGAAGGAAGACCCCGGTTTCTGGGGCATTAGCGGCAAGCCGGAATACGTGCGTCAGGCGTGTGACGCCTCTCTCCAGCGCCTCGGCCTCGACCACATCGACCTGTACTACCAGCACCGCGTCGATCCCGATACGCCCATCGAGGACACCGTCGGTGCCATGGCCGAGCTGGTCAAGGCTGGCAAGGTCAAGTATCTCGGCCTGTCCGAAGCCTCTGCCGCGACGATCCGACGCGCGCACAAAGTCCATCCCATCACGGCGCTGCAAACGGAATATTCCCTGTGGGAGCGCCACGTGGAGGACGAAATCCTGCCCACGCTGAAGGAGCTCGGCATCGGCTTTGTGCCGTACAGCCCGCTCGGCCGCGGCTTCCTGACCGGCACCATCACCAGCAAAACCGAGCTGGACGACAAGGATTTTCGCAAAAGCCGCTACCCGCGCTTTGACGACGCCAACCTGGACCAGAACCAGAAACTCGTCGACCGTGTCACCGCCATCGCCGAGCGGAAAGGCGTCAAGCCCGGCCAGCTCGCACTCGCATGGGTGTTCGCCAAAGGGCCGTACGCGCCCATCCCCGGCACCAAGCGCCGCAAATACCTGGAAGAGAATGCCGCCGCCGTCGACGTCAAGCTGTCGCCGGATGAGGTGGCGAGGTTGGAAGCCGCGGTGCCGCAAAGCGAGATTGCCGGCGACCGCTACGCCCCGGCAAACCTCAAGGCGATCGATAAATAGCCCCTAGCAAAAGGAATGCCTCCCGTGCATGCGGGAGGCGTTCGTGCGTTCGGCCAGGAGCTACCGGTCGCCCACCTTGTGCAATCGCATAAAGTTCGTCGCACCACTGCGCGTGCTGGTGCCGCCCACGATGCCCAGAATCTGACCATGCTTCACGTGGCCACCCTTTTCCAGAATGTCCTCTGCCGTGTTCACCAGCTTGTCCGTCTCGGCGAACCGCTCACACAGCATCGGCCATACGCCCCACAGCAGCATCGCCTTGCCGATGACCTCCGGCGCGGGCGACAGCGCAAAGATACGCGCATTCGGCCGGTACTTCGACAGCAGCCGCGCCGTCGCACCGCTTTCGGTAAAGATCGCGATCGCGCCCAGCTCCAGGTCTTCCGCGCTGTGCGCCATGCACTCGCAGATGGTTTCCGCGATGGACAGTTTGCTGCCCCGCGCGGGGTGAACGCCAAGCGGATTGGCCGCCCGATCCATGGCCATCTGCGTCTCGGATTCCACGATGATCTTGGCCATCATGGCAACGGCTTCGCGTGGATATTTGCCCGCCGCACTCTCGGCAGAGAGCATCACCGCGTCCGATCCGTCGTACACCGCGTTGGCCACGTCGCTGGCTTCTGCGCGCGTGGGCCGCGGATTGTCGATCATCGATTCCAGCATCTGCGTCGCCGTGATGACCGGCTTGCGATACACCGCGGCACGGCGAATGATGTGCTTCTGAATCGCCGGCACCTTCTCCGGCGGCACCTCCACGCCCAGGTCGCCGCGTGCCACCATCAGGCCGTCGGTTTCTTCCAGAATCTCTTCCAGGTTTTCAATGGCCTGCGGTTTTTCCAGCTTCGCGATGATCCACGCGTTGCAATTCAACTCTTTCATGCGGCGGCGCGTGTAGCGGATGTCCTCGGCCGTGCGCACAAACGAAAGTGCAACCAGGTCGACATTCTGCGACGCGATAAAGACAAGATCCTCCTCGTCTTTTTCTGTCAGCGCCGGCACTTTTACCGGGATACCCGGCAGGTTGATGCCCTTGTTTTCGCCCAGCATGCCGCCGTTGATTACCATGGTGACGACGTCGCCGTTCGCCAGCACTTCCGTGACACGCAGTTCGATCAGGCCGTCACTCAGCAGCACCGCCGCGCCCGGCTCCAGGTTTTCGCCCAGCGTCGTAAACGTCGTGCTCACCTTAGTGGCCGAGCCTTCCATGGTCTGTGGCGTAATCATGAAGGTCTTGCCGGCTTCCAGCAGTACGGGCTTGTGGTCTACCAGCTTGCCGGTACGGATCTTTGGGCCCTGCAGATCGGCCAGCAGGCAGATCGGCTTACCCTCGGCCAGCGACACCTTGCGCACCATCTTGATCAGGTCGGCCTTCTGCTCGTGCGATCCATGGCTGAAGTTCAGCCGCGCCACGTCCAGACCGGCACGCACCAGTTGCCGAAACATCTCTTCGGTCGAAGATGCGGGTCCCAGCGTCGCGACGATCTTTGCGCTGCGCCGCGGGCTGTTGCGAAACCACGCGCAATCGCCCATCTGCGCCGTTTCCGTTCCGCCTTGCACCTCTGCCACCGACCCTGCCATCTCGCTCATTGCACTCCCGCCGCGCCCGTGCATCCGCACTTTCAGCAGCTCGAGTCATTCTAACGGAAACGCTTTCATACGCGTCGCACCGGCGTGCATTACGTCCGGTACAGCAGGTGCGCTCAGGGCGGCCGGGCGAACGAACTCCACGGCGCTGCTTGCACGACGCACGAATGCGGAGCTTACGTGTCTCGCCCAAGCTCCGCGTTCAACTCCGCGCCACACAGCACGGTAAATGCCGTCAAAAACAGCCAAAGTAGCAGCACCACACCCGTGCCCAGCGAACCATACGTCCGCGAGTAGTTCGCCGTATGGGTCACATACCAGCCGAAACCCAGCGTCGAGACAAGCCACGTAGCCGCCGCAAACACTGCACCCGGCAGCACCTTTTGCCACGTCGGCCGCACCGGCAGGCCATACCGGTAAATGCAGGTGATGACGGCGACCATGACGACAACCGCGCCCGTCCAGCGCAGCGTATCCGCAACGATAAAGAAGGTTTCGTTCAATCCCATGGGGAGCAGGTGCCGAAGCGCCGGCAGCAAAAAATGGCCGAAAATGATGAGCACGCTTGCCATGGTGAGCGGCACCAGGCTAATGGGTACCAGCAGCAGCGACCACCCGTACCGCCGCACCTGCCCGCGCCAACCCAGTCCCCAACTCTCGTCCGTCAGCAGGTACGCGCGGCGAAAGCCTTCCATCAGCGTTCCCAGAACGCCGGCCGCGCCGGTCACGCTTACCAGCACCGTTCCCAGCACCACGCTTGCGCTCTGCTGCGAGCTGCGCGCAGAGATGAAGTAATGCTCCAGCAGTGGAGCCACGGCGCTTGGCAGAACGCGGTTGAAGAAGATGGCCAACTGATACCGCAGCGGCGCGGCATACGGCAGAAACGTGACCAGCGCCGCCATTACGATGAGCGCGGGAAACAAGGCAAAAATCGCCGAATACGCTGCCGCCTTCGCCGTGTTCAGCACGTCATGCTGAAAGGCGTTCCAGTAGGCCAACCTTACCTTGTCGGTAAACTGCAGGCTCTCTTTGCCCAGCAACCGGGCCCGCCGCGTATGCGACCACAGGCTTCCCCGCAGAAAAGGCGCATGCGCGAGAGCTGTCGGCGGGCAGATCGCTTCTTCGGCCGGGGTACGCGGCATGGTAGAAGTTATGTTCGGCGGAACGGCCAACGTGCAGGCCTCGACCACAGGCACCGGCGGTTCAGCGCTGCCATGCGTTGCGGCGGTGGCACCGTGGTCGGTACGATCGGTGGTGGGGTCAAGGCCTTGCACGTCGTTCCATCTCTTCGAAATGAAGTCTAGTAACAGGCATACGACGGCAGGGCGATTAAGACCACTTCTTTAAAAAGTCTGCCACCGCGCTCGAATTCATGTTGCGCATGTTTTCGAACTCGCCCGTGCGGTTCGCATCCAGTACCTTGCCACGCGCGTCCAGAACGGCAAGTGCCGGCACACCCTTCTTAATGTTGATGCCGAAGCTCGCCGGCACATCCAGGTTTTTGTCCATGTGGCCCACCGACACGTGCACCACGACGTAGTGCCGGTCCAGAATCTGTTGAATGTCGGGCTGGTGGAAGTACACGTCCAGCACCTGGCAGTCGCCGCACCAGTCTCCGCCAAAGTCCACAAGCACGCGCTTGTGCTGCTTTTGCGCCTGTTTCAGCGCTGCGGCAAGGTCCGCGTGCGGGTTGGCATCGTCGTTATACAGGTGGGCTTTTACTGCCGGCAGCGCCATCTGTGCCTGCACGGCAACGGCACCGGTCGCGACCAGCGCCGTTGCCAGGGTTCCAACAGCGATGCACTTCTTTGCAACGTTCATACCGCAATAGATGCGGGCCGCCGCGGAAAAGCGCAACCGGTGCAAACTTTCTGTCGACAATAAGGTGGGGAGAGGAACGTTTCTTCGCGCCAGGCAAGGTAAAGCTCTATCGAAGCATGTACCGCTCAAGACCGCCGCTCCTGCTTGTTACACTGCGATACGATCCAGGTAATCTCCCGCAATCGCACCATCCAGCATCTTCGACAGCGACGTGGCGCGGCTGCGGGTCTGGCTTTCCGCGCTGTCCAGCGATGCGATCAGGTTGCGGTGGCGTTCGCGCAACTCCACCAGCTCGTCCGCAATGTTCAGCGCCGCCAGCACGGCAACGCGCAGCGAATCCACGGTCGCTCCATGGGCAGAGACGGCCCGCATCTTGCCGTCGACCATGGTGCCCAGCAACGCAATGTGCTGTGCGTCCACGCCGCGCAACTGGTACACACCGTCATAAATTTCAACCGTCACTGCGCGTTCGCGGGTGCCGCCGTCCATTTTTCAAACCTCCGGGACCTGCGGCCGAAGCCGTCGTCCAGTAAAACTCGTTACAGCAGGTCGTCCATCTGCTTCAGCATGGCGTCCACGCGCATTTTGACCTGCTCGCGCTCTTGCTTCAGCGCGGCCAGTTCCACGCCCATGGCGCTGTTTTCGTTTGACGCGTGATCCAGCAGTTCCTTCAGCGCAACGATCTCCTGGTCGGCGACGGAACGCAATTCACGCTCCTTGCGGATCAGCTCCACGGTACGGAGAACGCGCTGTTCTAGCGCCTGGAACTCGTCGACACTCACAGTATTGGTCATGGGCAATGCACCTCGGGTAGCCGCGATTCAAGCGCCGCTAACGCGAAGTATAGGGGGCAAATGCCGTTCGCCAATGCGCATATCCAGGCAGGGGAACCACGGCGAATACACCTTACACGATTCGCGGTTACGCCCGCATCGGTGTGTTAGCGGAAAGCGGGTGCCCCATGTCTTGCTTCTGAGGCATGGGTTTGGCCGTGAACCCACGAGACTTCATGCCGACTCCACAACCCACACCGAAACGCGAGATGTGGAGGCAGCAGGCATACGTTACTTCCGCTTCCACGTAACGCCGGTTTTGCCGTCTTCCAGCACCACGCCCTTTTCCAGCAGCTCATTCCGAATCGCATCCGACCGTGCAAAATTTCGCCGCCGCTTGGCCTCGGTCCGCTCCGTCACCAATGCCTCGATGTCGGCGTCGCTCATGCTCAGCTTGCCCAGCAGTTCCGGCGCAATCTGCGCGTCGCGGCCCTCTGCCTGTGCCCACGCCACCGCAGCGCGGGTGCGTTCGTCGTCGCGATCCACAAGGATGTCGAACACCGCATCGAATGCAGCCAGCAACGTCTGAATCGCCGTCAGATCCTGCGTCGCGATGCTGCCCGCATCCAGCGTAATGTTGCCCGCGCGCACCACGTCGAACACCGCGGCCCGCGCCTCGGCCGTGTTGAGGTCATTGTCCAGCGCGGCATAAAACGCGGCGGTCTTTTCTGCAATCACTTTCGCCAGTGAGCCATCCCCGGCGTCAACCGCCACGGCCGTGCCCACGCGCCGCACAAACGTCCGCAGCCGCTCGATCGCGCTCGCGCTCTCCACCAGGCCGTCGAAGGTGAAGTTCATCTGGTGGCGATACGGCACGCTGAGCAGCAAAAAGCGGATAGCCGAAGCCTTGTACCCCATCAGCAGCAGATCGCGCAGCGTGTAAAAGTTTCCCACGCTCTTCGACATTTTCTGCCCCTCGACCAGCAGAAAACGCACATGGAACCAGTGCCGCGCAAACGTTTCGTGCGTCGCGCACTCCGACTGCGCAATCTCGTTCTCGTGGTGCGGAAACATCAGGTCTTCGCCGCCCGCGTGCAGGTCGAACGAGGTGCCCAGGTGCTTCATCGCCATGGCCGAGCACTCGATGTGCCATCCCGGACGGCCCGGACCCAGCGGCGTCTCCCAGCTTGCCTCGCCGGGCTTGGTCGCCTTCCACAGGGCGAAATCGCGGGCGCTGTCCTTCTCGTATTCGTCCACGTCCACGCGCGCGCCGTCCTCGATGCCTTCCAGGTCCTTGCCGCTCAGCTCGCCGTACTTTGGAAACTTTGCGATGCGGAAGTACCACGAGCCGTCCTCTGCCCGGTAAGCGATGTCCTGTGCCGCCAGCCGCTGGATCAGGTCGACCATGCCGTCGATGTGTTCGGTCGCGCGCGCAATCACCTCCGGCCTCTCGACGCCCAGCGCGTCCATGTCTTCGAAAAACGCGGCCTCGTACTTTGCGGTGTAGGTCGTAATATCCATGCTCGCGGCGGCGGCGTTGCGAATGATCTTGTCATCCACGTCGGTAATGTTCATGACGTGTTTTAAAGTCATGCCACGCAGCCGCGCATACCGCCGCAGCACGTCCACATGCAGAAATGTGCGGAAGTTGCCGATGTGGCCGTAGTCGTACACGGTCGGTCCGCAGCAGTACATGCGCAACGTGTTGTCGCGCTCCGGCACCACCGCTTCCACGCGGTTGCCAAGGGTATTGAACAGGTTCAGGCTCATGCGAAAGGGAAGCGATGACGCGCAGGTGTGGCGCTCACCGCGATCTGTTCCTGAAGGACTTGCGCACATGCCCGGCGCGGCTGGGTCGCCGTCGCCTGCCGCCGCAGTCGGTACCCAACGATTTTAGCGGACGCACCGCATGGCAAAGTACCGGGTGCCCCATCTTCGCCGCGCTTTTGCGGTTAAGGTGGGCCGAAGCGGCTGGGTCGTTTCTTGAAAGCTAGAAAGCTAGTTAGCCCAACCGCATCTGCGGTGTCGCATTCAATTCCTTCCCGGCGAACTCCCCGGCCACGAACCGTGGCCACGCCGCCGCCGCAATCATCGCGGCATTGTCGGTCGAAAGCGCCGGCGTCGGGAATGCCACGGCAAACCCCTCGCGTTCCGCCGCCTGGGCAAACGCCGTACGCAGCGCCCGATTGGCAGCCACGCCGCCGCTCACCACCACGCGCCGCACGCTGAAGTGCCGCGCCGCTGCTACCGTTCGGCCCACAAGATTCTTCACCACCGCCGCCTGAAATCCGGCGATCACATCCAGGGCGGCCTGGTCCATCAGGCCGCGCGCGTCGTCCAGCGTGGGCGCGTCCAGCGTCTCAAACGCGGTTCGCCTCGCCAAAGCCGCAGGCTGCATCCCATGTGTCTGCAGATGGCGCAGCACGGCCGTCTTGATCCCGCTGAAGGAGAAGTCGAAGCTCGGTGCCGAAGCCGTGCCGCGATCAATCGCGCTCAGCTTCAACGGCACCGCCGCGGCATGTCCAAAAACCGCCAACCGGTCCATCCAGGGGCCGCCGGGGTAGGGTAGGCCAAGCATCTTCGCGGCTTTGTCGTAGGCCTCGCCGGCAGCGTCATCCACGGTGCGGCCTACGTTGCGATACCGCCAGGCACCGTCCTGCCGCGACGCAAGATACAGGTGCGTATGCCCGCCGCTTACCACCAGCGCCAGCAGTGGCTCGCCCTCGCCCAAATCGGCGGCAGCTTCCATCAGTACCGCATGGATATGCCCTTCCAGGTGATTGACCGCCACCAGCGGCACGCCCAACCCAAAGCTCAGCGCCTTGGCAAACGAGATGCCGACCAGCAACGCGCCCGCCAGTCCCGGACCGGCCGTCACCGCAACGGCATCCAGATCGCCGTAGGTTACACCGGCCAGTGCCAACGCCTCGCGCACCACCGGCACGATATTCCGCAGGTGCTCGCGCGATGCCAGCTCCGGCACCACGCCGCCATAGAGCGCGTGCATCGCCACCTGGGAACTTACAACATTTGACAGCACCGCCCGGCCGCCGCGCACCACCGCCGCCGCCGTCTCGTCGCAACTACTCTCAATGCCTAGAATCAGTCCGTCTGCCACACCAGTAGGTTAAGCGACAGCGGCAAGCCAAGCCAACGCAGCAAAAAAGCCGCATTTTCGCGCCTCCTCTCGTACCCTGCGACCCATGTGACGATGCGATCACGATCCCTCGCAGCACTCCGCCGCATCCAATGGCCATGGCCGCAGCACCGCACATCGTTCCGAGCGACTCCGCATTTCTTGCCGCACTGCAAGTCGTTCAGGCCCTGCGTGCCGAGGGGCATCAGGCCTACTTCGCCGGTGGCTGCGTGCGCGATCTGCTGCTGGGCATCACGCCCAAGGACTACGACGTGGCCACCTCTGCC
>CBAAAH010000023.1:0-718 GCA_964658865.1 uncultured Granulicella sp. | reverse complement strand
GGCGCGCACTTCGGGGTCGTCATCGTGTGCAGCGCCGCGAGCGACGGTGGCTGCGAGATCAAAACCGAGGTCGCCACCTTTCGCGACGATGGCACCTACGAAGATGGCCGCCGCCCCACCAGCGTCACGTATTCCGACTCGCCCGAACGCGACACCGCGCGCCGCGACTTCACGATCAACGGCATGATGCTCGACCCGGTCGATCTCACGGCAGACAACCTTGCCGATCACGTGCTCGACTTCGTGGGTGGCCGGACCGATCTTGAAGCGGGACTCCTCCGCGCCATCGGAACGCCGCAGCGCCGGTTTGACGAGGACAAACTGCGCATGCTGCGGGCCGTGCGATTCGCTGCGCGCCTCGGCTTTCAGATCGAAGCGGAAACCATGCGCGCAATCCGGCAGCAGGCCGCGACCATTCACCAGGTCAGCAGCGAACGTATTCGCGAAGAGCTCACTAAGATGTTGACGGAAGGTCAAGCCGAGTGCGCCTTCGATCTGTTGAACGAAACCGGCCTGCTCGCCGAAGTTCTACCCGAAATCGCCGCCATGCAGGGCGTGGAGCAACCGCCCGACTGGCACCCCGAAGGCGACGTGTGGGTGCACACGCTCTTGCTGCTCAGCAAATTGGAAGCCGACGTCGCACCGACGCTTGCCTGGTCTGCGCTGCTGCACGACGTGGGTAAGCCGCCCTGCTACCGGCCGCCGCAACCCGGCGATG
>CBAAAH010000022.1:0-15597 GCA_964658865.1 uncultured Granulicella sp. | reverse complement strand
CACACCGTGCGCGCCGTCGACCGCCACCTGCGGCTACGCACGGAGGAACGCATCGGCTCGACCGACGCGAACATTCCCATCGCTCTTGGCCGTAACGGCATCGCCATGGGTTGCGGCGGCGTTGCCGGCGGCATCCACACCACGGCGGAATGGTACGACAGCACCGGCCGCGAATGGGCACTCCGCCGCATCCTGCTGGTTCTGCTCGACCTGTGCGGGCCAGGTTTTCTTGCCGCCACCGGTTGGAACCAGCCACCGCTCTAAACTTCTGTGGACGGCACCAAACCGCAGCCGTTTTGGCGTGCGAAGAACATCCGCGCAATCCCTCACGCATACAAACCGCGCAAGTTGGCGTCTATATCTGCAAGGCCGCGCAATGTTGCACGACCGATGGCACCACCACGAGGAAAAGACACTTCATGGAACCCAGGAACGACCAGCACAAGACCTTTCCCGAGCGCGTTCGCGAGCATCGGTTGCTGTCCACCTTTGCCCTGTTGGGCACGCTTTCTGCCGGTATCCTTACCGGCTCTGTGCTGACCGGAACCGTCCACGGCGCAATGCAATCCGATTCGCGCGACGCGACGCCGCTACGCATTCCGCCAGCCGTAACGCAGCCCAACGAATTTGCGACGATCGCAAAAGCAGTCGGCCCCGCGGTGGTCAAGATCAACATCGAGCAACTGCCCAAGGAAAAGGCAGCCACACCCATGAACCCCCACAGCAGGCGCCGTGGTCAAGCCCCCGGCAACGGCGGCGACCAGGGTGACATGCAGGACTTCTTCAACCGCTTCTTTGGCGGGCAAGGCGGCCAGGGTGGCGGCGAGGATGACGACGGCGGCCCAGCCGGCGGTGAGAAGCGTGCTCTCGGTTCAGGTTTCATTGTCGATCCGCGTGGCTACATCATTACCAACAATCACGTTGTCGACAAGGCCGACCGCATTTATGTCAAATTATCCACCGACTCCGAAAGCGATCAGGGCCACATCGGCCACGTTGTCGGCGTCGACAAGGACACCGACATCGCGGTCGTAAAGATCGATTCGTCTACACCGCTGCCCACGGTCAAAATGGGGAACAGCGACGCAGAGCAACTGGGTGACTGGGTGCTGGCCATCGGTAGCCCGTTCGACCTGTCGCAGACCGTGACCGCCGGCATCGTCTCCGCGAAAAACCGCAGCATCAGCGATCAGAGCGGCGCACCGTCGCAGTTCCAGCGTTTTATCCAGACCGACGCGGCGATCAATCCCGGTAACTCCGGCGGTCCGCTGCTGAACATGCGTGGAGAGGTCATCGGTGTCAATACCGCGATCTACACCAGCGGCATGGGATCGCAAGGCGTAGGCTTCGCGGTGCCGTCGAATACCGTCATCGACGTCTACAACATGCTCATCTCGCCGGAGCACAAGGTCGTGCGCGGTTCCATCGGCATCCAGTTCCAGGGTGGCCAGTCCAGCGCGGTGGGCCGGGTGTACGGCTTCGCCAAGGGCGGCGTGCTGATCTCGGCTGTGACGCCGGGGAAGCCGGCGGCAAAGGCAGGCCTGCAGGCGCGTGATGTCATCACTTCTATCGATGGGAAGCCGGTGAAAGATGGCGACGACCTGGTGGCCAACATCAGCGCGCGGCGTCCGGGATCGACGGTGCGCATCGGCTATCTCCGTGGCACGCAGGAGTCGTCGACGACGGCCACCATCGCCGATCGCGCAGACACCGTTGCAGCCATCAACGGCCAGGGCGATGACGATGACAACGGTCCCGATCAGGCGGAACAAAAGGCGCTGAGCTACGGCAAGCTGGGTATCACCATCCAGGCAGTTCCCGCGAACGTGTTGCAGCAGAAGAAGCTGCAGGGCGGCGTGCTCATCACCAGCGTCAAGCCGGGAGCCTTCGTCGAAGACCTGAGCCCGTTCCCTCTCAGCAAGGGCGACATCATCGTCGAAGTCAACCGCAAGGCAGTGACGGATCCGGAAAGCTTCCGCAACGTCATTAACAGCCTCAAGCCGGGCGACGATGTGGTATTCGTGGTGCGGCTAGGCCAGGCGCGCGACAACGTCAATACCTTTGTCGGCGGCACACTGCCGTAGCCGTCGGAGAAGGCGCAAGACCAAAGGCCGACAGCGCTGCTGTCGGCCTTTGGTGTCCTCCACGCTCGTGCGTTGCGCCGCAATGGTCTAACTTGTCGCTTGCAGCCCATGTGCGTGGATGTGTACCCTTTTATTTTATGGGTGGCGCGCTGAACTTGGCATGCGCCGCACTTTTGAGGAAACGACACGGATGCAGGTAGGTCAAATCTCGAGAGCTTGTGTGATGGTAGGCGCGGTACTCGCCTTGTGTTTACCGGCGATGCCGGCAAGTGCGTCACACTTTCACCGCGGTCCCACCTCGTCGCACACACACAAGAAAGGCTCAGGCCGCAACAGCCGTTTGAGCCACCACGCGGAACGAAGCAGCGCAAGCTCAGCCGGTCATCCACGCGCAATCGACGACGCACGCGCAAGCCAGATTCAAACAGCACTGGTGAAGGCCGGTTACCTGCAGACAGCGTCCGGCAAGTGGGACAACGAAAGTGCCGACGCAATGCGCAAGCTGCAGGGCGACAATGGCTGGCAGACCAAGATCATTCCCGATTCGCGTGCGCTGATCAAGCTGGGCCTCGGTCCCGACTCAGAGGCACCGGCGACGACGGGCGCACCTGGGCAGGCTACGGCTCCCATGGCAGACGCCGGCACACAGACAACCTACCCGTGAGTCAGCAGTAGGCGTCCAAGTGCTCCTGTGTCTCCAGTCCGGGGGGACGCTGTGCTCAATTCCCTATCTTCACGGCAACAACGCCCACGCTATTGAGCTGAGCGCAAGTCAATCAAGTGCACGCTGCAGCAGCAACTTTTAATATCCCCTACGGATGCGCGCATCGACCGGCTCCCAGGCAGCAAGTAAGACTTTTTCCTCATCCCGTTTCCAAGCCTCAAGCTGCTACACGAGAATGAGCAGAATGCGGCCGAACTGTAGGTACGGCGTTCGCGAAATCCCGCGAACGCACCGACAAGCACGTTCCCCCCACGAACTCAAGGTGCATGCGATGCCTGCCGAAGCAGGAAGCCTGAGACAGCAACCTACGCGTGAACCGATCTATCTGGCTGGCGGCGGAATGGGCTGAGTCGAGGGCTTTTCCGGCGGCAGCGTAAAGATCACCTCACCAGGGCGAGTGTAGTGGAGATCTTCGCGGGCTTGGTGCTCGATCGCGTTTGGATCGCTGGTCAGGCGGTCGACATGCCCCTGCAGCTCAGAGTTTTCGCGTTGCAGCGTCTTTACCTGGGCCTGCAGGTCGTGAAGGTCGTGCCGCTTGGTGCGAAACGCCGTTAGCCCATTGCGGCCGAACACCACGTGAAACCCCAGCATGACGGCCAGAATACCCGCCAGCACGGTGGCAATCTTTCGCCGCATGCCGAACAGCCGTTTTCCGATCGCACCGGCGCGCAGAGCCACTTGCCTGCCGTGCAGCTTGCCGCTTTGCAATTTCCTGCTCTGCAGCATCGGTTTGGGACGGAACGCCATGCTGTTAGGAGAATACGGACGGCGTTTTCACGCAAGTACCGTCTTGGGCGAACGAATCTTTCCGAATACGGGAACCACTCTGAATACTACGAAAGACGATAAATTTTCGTGGTAGACGGCTAAATTGTGCCTTTGATAGCCTACAGCCAATGGGACTCCTGTTCGCCATCGGCGCGGCGTGCTGCATAAGCCTGGTCGCCTTGGGCGCCGTGCTCGGATATGCCGTCAGCCGCAGGCGGGTTCGGACAGAGTTCGGATCGTTCGGCAGCGTGCGCGATAGGCTGGCACGGGTTCCCCCAGCCTTCGTTCACCCGCGCCTGGACCTCGCTTCCGGCTTCGTGCCCGGCCATCAGGCAGTGGATCTGGAGCGTCGGCGCAACCGCCAACAGAGCAGCAACCTCTTGCGGCACAAGCTGTCCGCCGCTTACGCCACCGGCGCATTTCAGCCGTTTGGCGAGCGGCAAAAGCACCTGAAATCCTTTCGCGAACGGCTCGATCTGGTCTACGCATGCGATGCCATGGGAGACCTGTCGGATCCGATCGCTGGACACATCTGGCACCTGCGCAGCCAGCCAGGGCAGATCCCCTCCTGATCCTGCGGCGAACACGCTGTTCGATCCTCAGCACGCATGGTCGAGAGTCCGCCTCCATCCATGGCAGTTCCGCTTACAATCGAAACAGCTCGCCGTGGCGAGAGGAGTGTGCATGCCTGATCGAGTAGCTGGCCGTTTGCCTTCTGTATGGGGTGGTTTAACTGGAGAGAACGCGCAGGCGACGCGTGGAATGCAGTTGCTGCGCAGCGCTGGGCTTGCCGTGGCTGGCACAGCGGTCGTGGCTGCAGCCGCGCATGTGGCCATTCCTCTGCCGTTCACACCGGTTCCGTTTACGCTGCAGCCGCTTGCGGTGCTGCTGGTCGGTTTATTGTTTGGCCCCGCTCTCGGCTTTGTCACGCTTTGCCTCTACCTGGCGGAAGGTCTGGCTGGGCTCCCCGTCTTCCAGCCTTTGGGTCTGGGTGGCGCTGCACAGTTGCTCGGCCCCACCGGTGGATTTCTTCTGGCCTATCCCCTGGTTGCCGCAGTTGCCGGTAGCCTCTTCCGCGCGCTCCGTGCTTCCTCGCGTTACGCTGCGGCAACGCTGGCCGGGTCCGTTGCAACGGTGCTGCTGTTTGCCATAGGCGCGGCTCGCCTGGGCAGCTTTCTACATCTGGGCCTGCGCGCGACGCTGTTCGCATCCGTCGTCCCCTTCCTGCCGGGCGAAGCCGTAAAGGTAATGGCTGCCGCCGGCATCGCTTCCGCGTGGCAGAAGCGCTCGCGCTAACTTTCTTTCCCGCGAACCGTGTTCGCTTTGCCGTTCGTTCCTGGAGTCCCCGTATCATGAGCACTACCGCCTCAAACGTTCAAGAGATCAAGATTGCGCACAGCCCCGATTCGGACGATGCGTTCATGTTTTACGGCCTTGCCACCAACAAGGTCCGTGTTCCGGGCTACAAATTCACCCACGTCCTGACCGACATCGAAACGCTGAACCACCGCGCGATCAACGATCCCTTCTACGACGTGACCGCGATCTCGTTCCACGCCTATCCGTACCTGCAAAAGGAGTACGCCATCATGGCGTGCGGCGGCTCGGTCGGTGACGGCTACGGCCCCATGATCGTGGCACCGAAAAAGTATTCGCTCGACGATATTAAGAAGGTGCGCATTGCCGTCCCAGGCACGCTCACTACGGCCTACCTGTCGCTCAAGCTGTTTGCGCCTGAGGTCGAAACCGTTACAGTTGCCTTCGATGAGATTATTCCCGCAGTGGTCGCCGGCCAGTACGACGCGGGTCTTATCATCCACGAAGGCCAACTCACCTACCAGACCGACGGTCTGCATAAAGTGCTGGACATGGGCCAGTGGTGGCGCGAGCAGACCGGCCTTCCCTTGCCACTGGGCGGCAACGCGATTCGCCGCTCACTGGGAGCGGAGACGATGCGTATCACCACACAGGCACTACGCGACTCAATCCAGCATGCGCTCGATCACCGCGCCGAAGCTCTGGAATATGCGATGCAGTTTGCCCGCGACCTGGATACCACGCTCGCCAACCGCTTTGTCGGTATGTACGTGAACGAGCGCACGCTTAATTACGGCGATGACGGCCGCGAGGGCATCAAGCGACTGCTTGCCATGGGGTATGAAAAGGGTGTCATCCCGATGGAATCGCACGTGGACTTTATCGATTAGTCACTGATTGAAGACCGGCAAAACGGTGTGGCCTTCGGTCACGCCGTTTGCTGCTTAGACCGCCTGAAGGTGGTGCGATTCAGACGCGGGTGTCGGTACACCGCCGAGTGGAAGGAAGATCCGGAATACGGTGCCGCCCGGTTGCCCTGCGGCACTCTTGCGACTGCGCACCTGAAAGCAGCCGCGATGGCGATCGACAATTTCCTGTGAAACCCATAGCCCAAGACCGGTGCCGGTGATTCCCTTGGTGGAGTAAAACGGCTCAAACAAATGGCACAGCGTCTCCTGCGACATGCCGGTACCGTGGTCTGCAATCGTTAGCGCAATGCCTTCCCTGCCAACGGCCGCATGGTGCGCTAGGGCGAGGCGCAGGATGATTTCGCCACCCGTCGGGGAGGCATCGATTGCGTTGCCGAGCAGGTTTACGATGACCTGCCGCAGCTCACCTTCAAAGGCCAAAAGCGGCCGCCTGGTTCGGTAGTCCCGCCGAACGCTAAGACCCTGCCGCCGCATGCGCGAATCGAACAATGCAATCACGGTTTCGGCCAGGTCGGCCAAATCGCACTCCACCGCGCGGCTGCTCTGGCGATGGAAGCGGAGCGTTTGCACGGTGATCTGGGCAACGCGGTCGAGCTCTTTCTGTGCCATCTCCAGAAAGGTTCGACCGTCGGCCGTGAGCTCTGAATTTTGTACCAGGTATAGGCAGTTCGTTACGGCGGCGAGTGGGTTGTTAATCTCATGCGCAATCGACGCGGCCAGACGCCCGGCGACCGCCAGCTTCTCGGTCCGGCGCAATACCTCTTCCGCATTCTTGCGGGCGGTAATGTCTGCCAAAAAGGCAGCAACCTGACGGTCTTCAAGCGGCTCGTCAGGATTCAAAAAGGCAGTGCCGAGCAGCACATCCACCCTCACACCGGCAGAGTGGGTGAAACAGGTTTCAACCGGTGCGCCGCCGGCCATGGCACCCAGGCCGGCAATCGACACGTCCAGATCGACGCAAAGGTTGGACAGCGTCACTTCCCCATGCAGCATCTGATTGCTGGAATAGCCAAGCATGTCTTCCAGGGCGGCGTTCGCGTAGGTAATGCGGCCTTGAGCATCGCTGAGCAGTAGCCCCAACGGCATGGCGTCGACAAGGCGGTGGAATCGGGCCTCGCTCGCCTCGAGCGCGCGCTCTGCCGCAACGCGCAGTCGTCGAGCGCTAACCTCTCGCAGTTCGCGTTCCAGAATGGGTGCCAGCCGCGCAAGGTTCTGCTTGATAACGTAGTCCTGGGCCCCGGCACGCATGCTCTCAACGGCCGTCTCCTCGCTCATCGCACCCGACATCATGATGAACGGCAGGTCCAGGCCGCTTGATCGCAAAATGGCCAGCGCCTCGGGGCCGCTGAAGGTGGGCAAATTGTAGTCCGCCAGGATGACGTCTGGCGGGGGGACGGTGGCAAGCGCCTGCTGCAGTTCCGCCGCGGTTTCCACCCGCAGGATCGTCGGCGAAAAACCACTCTTGCGAAGATGACGCACCAGCAACAGCGCATCGTCGGCGTTGTCCTCTACCAGCAGGACGTTGAGCGCTTTGGCTTCGCCTACCGTGTTGGGCATTCGTTCAGAACGAGCCAGTACATGCCGAGTTGGCGGGTGGCCTCGGCAAAGTCGGTGAAGTTGACCGGCTTGCGGATGTAGCTGTTCACACCCAGGCTATAACTGCGGACGACATCGCGCTCCTCATCTGATGAAGTCAGTACCACCACCGGCAGCGTCCGCGTACTTTCCGTTTCACGAATGCGACGCAGAACTTCGAGCCCATCCACCTTGGGCAATTTCAGGTCGAGCAGGATGACCTGTGGCTTGATCGGCGTCGGTCCAAACAGCAGATTCAGTGCTTCCTCTCCATCACGCGCGATACTGACCTGATTCACAATGTTTGACTTCTTCAAGGCGCGGATGGTCAGCAGTTCGTGATCGGGATCGTCTTCTACAAGGAGAATCATCTTTTTGACAGGCTCTGCCATTCGGTCATCCTAGCGTAAACCAGAAGGTTGCGCCATGGCCCAGGTCGCTCTCGGCCCAGATGTTGCCGTGGTGGCGGCGCACCACACGCGCGACCGTGGCCAAGCCAATTCCGGACCCCTTGAAATCCTTGTCACCATGCAACCGATTAAACGCATTGAACAGCTTGCCGCTGTAATGCATGTCGAAACCCGCGCCGTTGTCCTGCACGCGAAACGCATGCTTTTCCTCATCGAAGCCGACAGAGATGTTCGATTCCGGTTTGCGCGAACTGAACTTCACGGCATTGCCCAAAAGATTCTCAAACGCCACACGCAGCAGGCCCGGATCGGCGTCAGCGTGCATGCCGGGTTCGATCGTAAAGTGAAGTGTCTGCGCAGGATTCTCGTCACGCAAGTTGGCAACGACGGACTCGACCATTTCCGTCACGTTTACCGGCGCTCGGTTGATTTCTGCCCGGGTAATGCGGGAGAGCTGCAGCAGCGCGTCGATCAGGCCACCCATACGCTGAACACCGGCGCGCACGCGTGCGATATAGTCACGACCTGTCGCATCGACCGCTTCCGTGTAGTCCTCCTGCAGCGCTAGGCTAAAGCCGTCGATGGTGCGCAACGGCGCTCGAAGATCATGCGATACGGAGTAGCTGAATGCCTCCAACTCCCGGTTCGTACTCTCCAGTTCCGCCGTCCTTTGCCTCACCCGCTCTTCCAATTCGGCGTTCAGCGTCTGCATCGCGGCGGAGGTTTGGGCGATCTGTTCATTGGCCAGTATTAACTGGGCAGCCGTGTCTTCCGAAGCGTAACGCAGCACCCGTTCACGCGCAAGATAGCGGAAGATCAATACGATAAACAGCAGATCGAGCCCTGCCGCGACCGCCGTCGCCACATAGGCCATGGTTCCGCTATGCTGTTGTGCGGTCTGGCGCAACGCAAGCAGTCGCATTTCCTCTGCTTCTAAGCTCGAAGCGATGGAGCGCAACTCCGTCATCTGGGCCTTGCCATCGCCCGTCAGCACACGATTACGCGCCGCCTCGAACCCAAGATTGCGACGAATGTCGACGCCACCCTGCAACTGGTCGAGCCGTTGCTCCACGCGGACACGAAGGGTCCCAATCGTCGCCTTCTGATTGATGTTGTCTGAGGTGAGCGACGCAAGGTGGTCCACCTGCTGCAGAATGGAGCCGCGTGCGATCAGGTAGGGCTGCAGGTAAGCGACATCGCCGGTAATCACGTAGCCGCGCACACCGGTTTCCGCGTCCTTTGTCGCGCTCATAATGTTTTCCATCTGCCCGATGACCTGCCAGGTGTGGCTGAGCCAATACGCGCTGCGCAACAGGTTATGGATCGAAGCAAACGCGAACCCTGAATTGAGCAGCACAACAATTACCATACAGACGAGGAGCGGTGCTGGTGCGCGGCGGCGTCTGCTTAACTGGGTCATGCTCCCCCCGGTCACTGTCTGAGTAGACTTGAATGAAAGTCTATCGTCTGAATAACACGGGAACGCATTGTTGATCTGGGTACACCGCTGCCGATCGCCGCGATGTAGATCAAAAAATGATGGAAGGGGGAGAAATATGGTGGACGCGGTAGGAATCGAACCTACAACCTGTCGATTAAGAGTCGAATGCTCTGCCAGTTGAGCTACGCGTCCATGGTGCTTGTCGGAGGCGGGCTGGCGGCCCTCTACTCCCTACTTCTCAACGCACTTTGGATACAGTACCACAGCTTCGACACTGAACCAAATCCGCATTAGAAGGTGAACGATAACCCTGCCTGCAGTACCCGTGGAGACTGCGCAAGATACAAGATACGACCGTCGTGCGAAAGAAAGGGTTGATATCCCTGTTCCAGCAGGTTCTGCACCTCCAGAACCGCTTCGAGTCCGGCAGGCAGCATTGGGCATGCCCGCAGCGATTGCCTCAACTTCGCATGAAGGTATGCCGTTTCGTCCGTTACGCGAAAGCGATCGACAGCAGTCAGGGTTCCATTCGGCTGCCAGCGATATCCCGCATGGAAGGAAGTCCCGGTGCGCTGGGAACGTCCGCTCGCACCAAGAGATGCCGTAAGAGTGTTACGGCTTTCCAGGCCGGCAATCAAGCCGGCCAAGGAGGCATTGCCGCCGGTGGTAGCCTGCAACGCCTGTCCCTCTGCAACTGCTCCGTCCAGCGCAAAACTGCTCGTCACGGGCTGGTGCACCGTCAGGCGCACACCGGTTGCCTTGTACGGGTGTGCCGCCGCAATAAAGGTCGCCGTCGTCGGGTCTGTCGCGGTATCGGCAGATGCAGCATCGACCGCCGGGAGCAGACCGATACCCGCAAGCGATGCGTCCCCCATCTGATCGCGATAAACGGCAATCTGCAGTACGCCACTCTTCGGCATCCTGGTGGAAAGCGAGAGCGCATGGTGGCTGGCACGGTCCAGCTTGACGTGCCCATTGCGAGAAAACATCGTAGGCGTGACCGGTTGCACGCGATCCAGGTCTTCAAGCGACTCCATGCCGCGCGACCGCGTAAACGTATATGCAATGACGACGCCACTGGCGGGGTGAAGCGAAAGCTGCAGAAATGGATCTACCGTAAATGCGTTACCGCCAAGACTGACATCACGCGTCACCGAGCCCGCATCCAGGCGAATGCTGTCACCCAGTTCCATGCGTTGCGCGTTACGCAGAATTGCCGACTGCAGACCGATAGCCCCGTTCGAACCCTGGATTTCAGGATGTGACGCGTAGCTGAGCACGGACCGGGACGTGCCGGAAAACGGCAACTTCCGCTCGACGCCTACGGTCAGATCGGCGGAGGGATTGACCGGAAACGGGCTGCGCGGGCCAGAGAAGTCGGCGCGCAACACCGTAACGGTATCACCGCTGCGGCGTGTCATGGAGAGTACGTTGTGTGTGCCACCGCGGGCAAAGCCGCCTTCATTCTCTTGTACCGTCATGCGACCGGTGATGGTCAGGCTGCGTGGCTGCTCGGCGCTGCTTGAAACCGAGGTCGAGCCGGAATCGTCGCCATCCTCGTCCTGTGCGAGGCGCAGCACGGGACGCATGGTCGATGCACGCAATGTCCACATCCAGTCGTCATCGCCTTCACCGGCGGCGCGACGCGTGGCAGGCAGCCATGACGTGGTGGAAAGCATCATGCTCAGCGTCATGTTTACGACCGCGCGCGTATTGCTTGCCACAATAAGGTGCCTGCGGACGACGGGAAGAAAAAGGGCTGCACTCACGCAAACCCGGTAGGCTCCAGGCGCGACCGAAGGCAAGCGATAGCGACCGTAAGCATCGGTAAGTGCCGTTGCTGCCAACGCCATATCCGGCGACAGCAGTTGGACGAGAGCGCCCATCTGCGGCACGCCCTCCGCATCGACAATGGTGCCGCTGATCGATCCGGTGCGCAACAGCAATCCGCTCGCGGGTGGCTGTGCAGCGGCGAGCGAGGAATAGCAGAATGGCGTCGCCAATACTGCCAGCGCCGTGCGTATACCGAGTTGTAAGGCGAAAAGCTTCACTGCGTCTGCAATCCCCTGTACGTCTCCTGGCTCCTCCAGAAGTTCCATCGTGCGAACCTGGAACACTCACGAAATCGGGAAGCCGGGGAACGATGCACATCCTGCGCTCCGGTCTTCTAAAGACATCCTGCATCGAACGGTACTACGTCTAGCATTCGGCTTCCA
The DNA here is from genome assembly GCA_964658865.1 of uncultured Granulicella sp. Lineage (GTDB taxonomy): Bacteria > Acidobacteriota > Terriglobia > Terriglobales > Acidobacteriaceae > Terriglobus. The sequence goes on along the minus strand of CBAAAH010000022.1, from coordinate 4,133 downwards.
GCAATTTCGATCAGCTTACTCCACGGTAAAGGGAGCAGACTGGGAAATTTGCTGCTTTCCGACACCATCATTCACTTTGATCAGCACCTGGTATTTGCCGGGTTGCAAAGCGGCCAGCGGCATGCTTTTTTCCAGCGTTACCTGATCGGCGTTGGGGTTTACCTTCGTGGTGGATTCTGTCGCATCCAGAACGGCCTTATTGGTACTCATGTCCATCACTTGATAGGTGATTTCCGCATTGTTCTGGCGGCTCTTTTCATCAATGCCCAGGTTATACACCTGCATCCAGAAGTTCAGATTCTGGTTGCGCTTGAAGGTGACGGGAACAGCCGGCCCGGTCGAAACACTGGGAACCACCTTCGTGTTGCCGATAACAAAATTTCCCGCACCAATCTCTTTCGTCGGCACGCGCACCATGGAGGACGCCAGAATCAGCGAAGAAGCCGAGAGGCGTTCATCGTCATACTTGGGCACGTTCACCGACCGGCGCCACGTTCCGATGTGGTCCGGGTTGTTGACATCCTTAATCACGATGTCGACCTTATAAATACCGGAGCGCAATGGCAGCGCCTTCCAGTACAAGTTGCGGTTTGCCTGCTCACGCGTCAGGAACTCGCTCGGAACCTGAACCGTCACCGTATCTTCAAATGTCTGCACGATACGGTGATTGATGTTCGATACTTGGCCGAGAATATTGACCGTGCCGGTGGACACGCCGTCCTTGGTGTTAAACGTTACGTCCTTATTGCGAATCTGCAGCGTGAGCGGCATCAGTACGGTATCGTTCGTCACCTTCACGTAATCGGTGCGTACGTCGAACTCAAACGGTGGGCCTTTCAGAATCTGCGCGCTGCCGATGTATTGCTGCAGGTCTTTGAACTTGATGACAGGCGGTGCAAAGATCTTCGACGCAAGCGAAATGCGATCGAACTGCTTGCTCTGCTGCGAAGACGCCATGGGGCCATTGCCAAGCTGCTCGATGCCGCCCGAAGAGAAGCGATCCTTCTTATCGGACTGGCCCATCTGCTCATACAGCGTCAGGCCGGCGCCCGGCGTGTGCTTCAGGGCATCCTTTTCCGAGCGGTCGATGGTGAAGTGGTAGTCGCCGCAATTGCAGCTATCGACGAACTCCAGGTCGATGTTGTCCCCGACGCCTTCGAGATAACGGTAGTGCCACACCTCGAAGGGGAAGGTCGAAGTGCTGCCGCCACCTTCTTCGATGGGTCGCTCATAGTTGCCGCCGCTGGGGTGCGAATCGATCGAGTCCGGCTTGCCGTAGGCGATGTAAATGTGGCCGCGATCCGTTTTCCAGCCAGGCTTGCCGGCGGCGTAGTGCTCGTTTGCATAGGCGATGCGCGCATAGTGCTGCTCGCGGAACTCATTGTCCGGCGATTCCGGGTTGGGATTGCGTCGCAGCCAGAAATTTTCGACAAATTGCTCACGCTCCTCGTCGTTCTTCAGACTTTTAAAGGCTGCGACTTCCTGGTCCGAGATGATCCAGACAACATCCTGATCCAGCCACTTCTTCCACGGGCTGTCGCCCTTTAATTCGCTGCGCAGATATTTCTGCTGCTGCACCTGCTCGCGGTCCGAGAGGCGACGCTTGGTTGGATCCGGCTTTTCTTCAGCCGGCTCAGTTTTCGTGACCTTTCCCGTGGAGTCGGGCGTCACCGTTGCCGGGGTAGTTTGCGCATGAAGAGACGCGCCGCCGGCCAAACAAACTGAGAGAAGGGCGGTAAATACCACCCGCGTAGGAATTCCCTGCATCATCGACCGCCAACTCTCCATCACGAGCGTGTACCGCTCAGAGCCATTCTATTGTTTTCTGCCGCATCGTGGGCAACCCGAGCCGAAAACATTCCGTCCCGTGTTGTCGCCCTCGGCAACGCCCTAAACGAGCGACGCAGCCAGGGTCTAAACGGGAGCGTTCGCTCGTGATGACGGTCAACAAATATTTCAGCGCGCTGGAACTGAAAAGACTGGAACGTCGTACTACACTCTGCATACCATCGGAATGGAACGGAACCCGGCTGCAAACGCAGCCGCGTGTGGAGCATATGACGACGAAAAAGATTGTACTGACGATCGTTACGGTTCTGGTGCTGGTTGCCATCGTCGCAGGAACGATTCTCCACAACCGCGCTGCCGTTACTGCGGTGACCACTGCAAAGATCGGCCGTCAGGACCTGACGTCCGTCGTAAGCGGCACCGGCCAGATCAAGCCCAAGACCTACGTGAACATCGGTGCCACCGCCTTCGGCCGCATCACGCACCTGTACGCCAAGGAAGGCGACCATGTGAAGGCAGGCCAGGTGCTGGCGACCTTGGAAAATGTGCAGCCCACCTCGACCGTCGCGGCACAAAACGCGTCCATCTCCGCCAGCAGGACGGACGTGAGCAGCTACGTCGCCGCGGAAAGAACGGCGGATGCGAACCTAGCCCAGGCAAAAGCCGACCTGGAACAGAAGAGGTTCGACTTCGACCGGTACCAGCAGCTTTATCAAAACAAGCTTGTCTCCAAGCAGGATTTCGATCAGCGCAAATCCGCGTTTGATGTCGACATTGCGACCGTGCAGCAGCGCGAAGCCGCGGTCACGCAGTCCAAGGCGCAAACCGACTCCGCCCGCGGACACGTGCAGCAGGCCGTCGCCTCGCAGCGTGCCAACTTCGACGCGCTGGACAAGACCATCTCGCGTGCACCCTATGACGGCCTGGTCACTAACGTTCCCGTACGCGAGGGCGAGACCATGGTCACGGGCATTCAGAATGCGCAGGGTTCGACGCTTATGACCGTTGCGGACATGAGCGTCATTACGGCAGAGGTCAAGGTCGACGAGACCGATGTCGTTAGCGTCAAGCTCGGCCAGCCGGCAGATGTGACGGTCGATGCCCTGCCCGGTCGCATTTTCAAGGGCCACGTCACCGAGGTCGGCGACCAGGCGCTGCTGCGCACGACCGGCATCGCCACCTCGCAGTCGACCACCGGCACGGAAGAAGCGAAGGACTTCAAGATCGTTGTTACGCTGGATACCGTGAACGGCCAGAACAACGATGATCTGCGTCCTGGACTATCGACGACGGCGAAGATCCGTACCGCATCGGTCGACAACGCGATCGTGCTGCCGCTGCAGGCTCTTGTTTCCCGCGATCCGGCAGCAGAGGCGGTGTTCGCGAAGAACAACGGCAAAGCGCCGGAGCACCCGGATGCCGAAGCCTCAAGCAAGAAGCCGGTGCAAGAACAGGGTGTGTTCGTGGTGACGCACAAGGACAAGACCATGCGCTGCGCCTTTCGCCCGGTCAGCACCGGCGTAACCGGCGCGACGGAAATTCAGGTGACGAATGGCCTGCAGCCCGGCGACGAGGTGGTTACCGGCCGCTTCAAGACGCTGCGCACCCTCAAGAGCGGCACAGCCATCAAGCTCGACACCTCGGCCGAAACAGGCAATACCGAATCGAGTTCGTAACAGTGCCGCCCAGGCGCGGACCGCAACCGCACGGATAGGACAGTGATGGCGACGCAAACAGCCCCCGATTTAATTGTGCCGGAACAGCAGGCAGCCCACGTTATCGTGGCCGACAACCTGTGGAAGACCTACACCATGGGCGATCAGGAGGTGCACGCGCTGCGCGGCGTCAACCTGAAAATCAGGCATAACGAATATGTGGCTATCATGGGCCCGTCCGGCTCGGGCAAAAGCACGCTTATGAACCTGATCGGCTGCCTGGATTCGCCGTCGCAGGGTCAGTATTACCTGAATGGTCACGACGTCTCGCGGCTGAACGACGACGAACTGGCGCGCATTCGCAACAAGGAAATCGGGTTCGTCTTCCAGACCTTCAATCTGCTGGCACGCGCGACGGCCCTGCATAATGTGGAACTGCCGCTGATCTACAACGGCACCTCGTCCGAAGCACGCCTGGTGCGCGCAAAGGCGGTACTGGAGTCGGTCGGTCTGGGCACGCGCATGGGACACAAGCCAAACGAAATGTCGGGCGGCCAACGCCAGCGCGTGGCGATCGCGCGCGCCCTGGTCAACTCGCCCTCCATCATCCTCGCGGACGAACCGACCGGCAATCTCGACTCTAAAACCGGTGTCGAGATTATGGCCCTGTTTGAAGACCTGCACCGTCTG
>CBAAAH010000021.1:0-15625 GCA_964658865.1 uncultured Granulicella sp. | reverse complement strand
GAAACCGGTGGGGCTTCGTTGAAGCGGTCGCGTGGTGGTGCCTGCTCCAATCGGTCGCGCGGCAATGGATCGGCGCGGTAAATCGGTTCTGTCGACACCACCCGGGCTGGCTGCTGCGCATACGTCTCCCGCCCGTTCAGCGGCCCTGCAACCGGCATGGGCTCCGCCTCGCGCTCGATGCCGCGTACCTCCGGCGTTTCCTGCCGGCTGGCGTAGAAGCGATGTCGCATAAACAGCAGGCCCGTGCGGACGCCGTGATACGCGGGAATCGTCACACGCATGTCCGTGATAGTGGGCACGTCAGGCGCTTCGAAATCCATCTCGATGTTGTACTGCGCATCCAGCTTTACGTTGCCTGTCAGAATCATGCTTTCCCGGCGAAATCCGGAACCCTCGTTCAGGCGGATTTCCGCGCCGATTGAGGTTCCCTTCAGCCAAGGCGAGGTGCGATCGCCCACCAGGATCAGACGATAGCGGTCACGACCCTCGAGCCGCAGGTTTGAGAAGAAAATGGTCATCTCATCTGCAACGCCCTGCACCCGGGAGGCACGCGCGGCCAGCTTGTACAGTGCCTTACCGCCGCGGTCGAAGACGAAATTTGTGCTCTCCAGCGAGGCGCTTTTGCGGAAGTCGATATACTTGCCTTCCAGCGCGCGTTCCAGCTTCTCCAAACCGGCTAGCGATTGCAAGGCTTTGCGTACTTCCAGCCCAAGGTCCTCGTCCAGTTGCAGCGTGCGGCCAAGCTGCAGGGTGTGCTTTTGCAGTCCGATCAGCCCCAGCAACTCGCTCTCGCCGGTCTCGCGCAGCGTGTCGTAGTACTGCTGCATACCCTCCGCCAGGTCGAAGTAGATTGCGGCAGAATGCAGCATGCGCCGTACCCTGCCGAAGAACTGCTCCGGCCGCTGGGTGCGGTCTAGCAGCGCATAGGCCGTGTCCTGCAGCTCCAACACCATGCGCTCGGCAAAGGTCATGCTGTCGCGGTCGACCTCGGTTTCTAGGCCGCGCTCGGTAAAGATGAGCATGAACTCGCGCATGGCCCGGTGCAGTTCCGCATAACCTGCGGCAAGGCGGTTCGTCAGGTCTACGATGCGGCGCGTGCCCGCCATCAACTCCGAATGCGCCGCCACCGACAGGCACGGTGGAATGAACTGGGCATCCGCCTCAAACGACATGCCCGTCGCCGGCCGACGCACCCGTCCTACAGCAATCGACTGCGCCCGCTCCGCTGCCGTCACGTGCAGTTGCACGCGGTAGTTGCTCACCCGTTCCGTGCGCATCTGCGGGTTGAAGCTGTCTTCCACGCCGCTGGTCTTCACCTTAGTCGACGGGTCCGTGACCACGTACACCACGGATTCCACGACACCCGCAAGCTCGCCTTTCGGGAAGCGCGCGGAGATCAGGCCCGCAGACTCCACATCAACGATCAGCCCCGTCGGTGTAATACCCCGCGCACGAGCAACGGAAATATCCAGGTACTCCGCCGTCTCATTCAGCGAGACCTCCGGATCGAACCGCACCGTGCCAAGGTCGCTCTCCGGCAGCCGCACACCGCCACCCACAAGGCCGCTACCGCTCATCAAGAAGCGAATGCCCCACGCGTTCAGCGACTCGACATATTGTTCCTGGCGCAGAAAGTGGTCCGGCGTCAGGAGCATGCCATGCTCCCAATTCACCGACCGCAAGGACAGCTCGTTCCGCACATCGGGCCGCGGCTCATTCATAGGTGACTCCAGCATGCTGCATGTCTAAATCGTTCGCATTCATTGAAGAAATGGTTGTCGCGGCGAGCTCATCGCCCATGTAGGTGTTCACGCCCAGCCGGCTGTTGCTCTCGCGCATTCCAAGCCGCGGAGCACGTTGCTGGTCCAGCACCAGCCAATGCACGCTGGAGTCACTCGACACTGGTAGGCACATCTCCAGCGTCTGCCGCAGCAGCGCCGCACCTTCGCCGCTCTCAGTGAAGTATTCGTAGGTTGCAAGTGGCACCGGACCAAGCTCGATCTCCAGCGCAGCCACCTCTTCTACCGCGTCGCCCACCAACATGTCCACGCCCAGCCGCGATGCCCGGCTGCCCAGCCCTGACAGCGATGATTCCGCCAGCCTCGTCCACCTTGGCACATATCGAAACCGGTGCACGGGAAGGCTAAGCAGCGTGCTCAGCACAAACGACACGCCCTCCTGCGAACAGGAATAACGGGCCATGCCCGCCACCATCGAAGCCAGCCGATACCACAGCACACGCGGCCAAAGCTCTGGGTCCACGCCGAACAGGGTCAGCCAGCGAGCGCACGCACCCAGGTCATCCGGTGAAAGCCGAAATAGCGGTGCGCCCTCATGAAACCAATGCTGGAGTTTTTCCAGCGGATCGTCCAGGCCTTCCAGCACCTCGCGCGTGCCGGCGTGCGTTTCACCGCCGGAATCCCACATCCCAACGGGCAGGGCATGCGTCAATCCCAGCCCCGCGACGTGCAGCCGCACGGCGGTATCGCCCGTCAGCGGTGTTCCGGGCGAGGGACTCTGCCGTACGACCGTCCCCGCTTCCACGGTCTCGCGGCCCGATCGCAAAATCGAGATGCGATGCGACGGAACACCGAGCGCGTCCAGCGTTGCAAGCGCGGAATGCACCGAGTGTCGATGCGACTGCGTTCCAGTGGAAAGCGCAGGCATGCGCGCGACTACCTTTTCTTCCCGCGACACGGGTGCCTGACCCAACACACCCGTCAGGCATTCCATGTGAACTCCACAGCCAGTTCAAGTCCTTGCACCAGCCGCGCCTGCAACGAGATCTCGATCTGCGACTTCAGTGCTGGCAGTTCAATGTCCGGATTGGTAAATGCGCCTGCATCCAGCGACAGGTCCAGCGATTCCACACGCCGTAGACCACCATCGCGCCGCATCACACCACTGCGTGCCGTCGCCCTCACAATGCGCCGGTCGATGGCCAGTGCCGCCGTCTCCAGGTCCTGCCGCGTCACGATGCGGCCACGCGTTAGCAGCGCATCGGCAAAGCGCCGCTCTTCTTTCGCAACTTCCTCACCGTCCGACCCGCCAGACGCCGCGGTCAGCGGCGCAACCCGCACACCTGTTAGCGACGCCGCATTCGCAAACCCGACAATCTCCCCCGGCCCTACGCGATTGCCCACCTTGCCGTTTGTCAGCCAGAGCCGCACATTCGCCGCCGCATGCGGTTGACCGTCGACGTGGCTGCCTGGAAAGAACGTGAGCCTGCCATTGCGCAATTCATACCGCCCCGCGGCCGCGTTCGCACCCGGCATTGTGTTCGCCTCGTACAAGTCGTTGTCCGTGCTCATAACCGTCAGCGGCGCCACCAGCAGTTCCGGTGTGCCGCCACTCTTCGTCACGGGAATCGAGATACCGTCCCGCTCGAACACCACCGTCTGGTTGCGTGCGAACACGTTAGACGCGGTCATGGTGTGCAGCTTGATGCCGTTCATCGCGTGGTGCAGCGCGGGGATACCCGGCGGCATGGGAATCTTGATCCAGACGCGAGGCTCGGCAAGCACCCTTGCGGCGTCGCGGTTCAGCAGCCGCGTCATCACCGGTTCCAGCAGCTTCGGCACCCGGCAAAGGAACGGATCGCCTGCGTGCATCGGTGGAAATACAAACTGCCGGCCCGCGTAGAATCCGTCCGGAATCGACGGCAGCGGCGCATCCAGCATGCCCGTGCTTTCGTTGCCGCCCATCTGGAACTCCAACTGGTACACACCCACATTGCTGCGCTTCGGCCGCAACAAGCCTTCGCCGCCAAGCTCGCCTTCCGTGTTGAACATCCACCATGGCTCGTGGCTCAACGCATGCTGCACGGGATAGCTGCCCGGGCCCAGTTCAAAGAACATGCCATGCCGGTTCAGCAGCGTCGGCGACAGATTTTCAATTGCCAGAAACAGCGCCGGCTGTGGCCCTAGGCCTACGGGGACGGCATCCAGCGACGGCCGCATCGCCATGATGGCGTCGCTCATCTCCACCCCGCTCAACAGCCGGATTTGCTGATCCTGATAGCCCAGCGCAAACGCGACACGCGCCTGCGAAATCTCGCAGGTTGCATCCAGGCTGAAGAGGAGCCGCTCGCCCGTTGTCGGAACCGCATTTAATTCCGTGCCCGCACGGAGTACACGGGGCTCCTGTAGATCGTTCAGCAATCGCACAGCGGCCTGCGCGGGCGTCGCCAGATACTGCTGCACCTGCAGCCCTGCCATCAACTCGTGCAGCATCGACTGCCGCAGCCGATCCGTATCGCTGTACACCTGGTCGATCTGTTGGGCGACTGTGCGGAAAAGCACTGCCAGCATGGGGTCCGTGGTGTCGGAACTGACACCGAAATCCTTGACCCGCCGGCGGAAATCATCACGCAGCTTGCGGTCGATCTCCAGCACATTGGGCGTGTGTGCGCTCATCCGTCTTGTCCCTCTTTGCACATCATCGCTGTTAAAACTCCTGTGCAAACGAGGTGGTGATCCGCTCTGCCGTGGCCGTGTGCTCGAGCGTGATGGAGTAGGTGTCGGTTTCGCGGTTTGCGCTCAACTCCCGCACCACTTCGGTTGCCACGTAATCCGTCATGCCCAGGTCTTTAAAGCTGCCGTTGATGCGGTCCAGCGCAAGCCGGGCCAGGTCTGCTCGCTGGCGACCGCCTTCGAATAGGTCACGCAAACCGAACACCGGGCACGCCTTCCACGATCCCTGCGGGGTACGTGCCATCGCATCCAGAAACGCAAGCAGCGAACGCGTCCCGTCCTCCCGGCGCAAAAGCCCGTTCTCCTGAAGGCGAAGCGGTATGGCGAGTGACTGCATGACTCAGAATTCCCCGATCACAAGGTGAGAGAACAAGACCGAAGCCCGCGGGCTTCGGTCTGGCTTTGTTTCGTTCGACTTAATTGCTCAGGCTGATGTCGCTGAAGTTCTGCTGGTTCAATTCCGGCTCCAAGTCGAGTACCAGGATGTGGTTCACGCCCGCGTGATCCTCATCGGCCAACTGCGCATCGCTCTGGTAGGGGTTCAAGGTGTGGAAGCCGCTAATCCAGCCGTTGAAGTTGTACGAGGCAAGCGCATCCTGGTGCGAATCGTCCTTCCAGAACTCGAGCTTGATGGCTTTCACCTTGTCGCGTGTTACTACGTTGGACATGTTGAACAGGCTGCTCATGGTGGAGAACGGAATGTTCTGGTCGTCGTGGAAGTCGACGTAGACGCGGATGTTGGTGTGAAGCGAGCCCATCTGGGGCATGCCGGCGCGGTCCTTGTCGGTGTTGAAGGCCACGGAGATGGACAGGCAGTCGAACTTGTTGCCGTCGATGGTGCAGGTGCTGCGGTAGGGGGCTGCCATACGATCAATCCTTTCGTGTTAGCGCCAAGTTTGCGCGCGATGATTCCGGAAGCGTGTCGCAACGGATGGGGCGCGCCTAATTGCTCAGGCGAACATCGCCGAAGTTCTGCTGGTTGAGCGCGGGCTCGATGTCCAACACAAGCATGTGGTTCAGGCTGGGGGCAGCGCCTTCGGCAAGGGCATCTTCGGTCGTCGCGGAAACGCCACGGGGCAAAAAGTCCAGCGGGTTGGAAGTTTCAAAGCGGCGAATCCAGCCGTTGAAGCTGTAGGAAATCAGCGCGTCCTGCTGCGAATCGTCTTTCCAGAACTCGATCTTGACGGCCTTGATCTTGTCGCGGGTCACAACGTTAGCCAGGTCGAAGAGCGACTTGACGGTGGAGAACGGCAGGTTCACGTCGTCATGCAGGTCGGCCCAGACGCGAATCTTGGTTGCGAGCGAACCCATCTGCGCCACACCAGCGCGATCCTTCGCCGTGTTGAACTTCACGCTGGTGGTCACTGCCTGAAACTTGTTGCCATCGATGGTCACGGTCGTGCGATACGGATTTGCCACTGAAAACTCCTTTTCCTACACGTAGGACATGCGTTCAGGGTGTGCGGGTCCGGCCGCCGAACAGCGACTGGACGAGCGAGTGTACCCGGGACATTGCGGTTTGCAGGGCACCGGGCTGGTTTGATTCTTCGGCCGGGGTGATCGCCGAAACTTGAGAAACGGGCAGCATCGCCTGTCGAGCCGCCACTACATCGATGGGCAGCGAAGGCAGTTCAGCGACGGATTCATGTTCCGCAGGGGGCTGAAAGACCTTGCCACCAGTGGCACGCATGCTGATCTTCGGTGCACCCTGAAAGCCGGAGGAGCCCGCGGTTCGCTTTGTCTCCTCCTCCGCACGCGCCGCAGAGCCCGCGAGCGAACTCAGGCTGCGCGATCGTGGTTCCTGTTCGGCGGAACGCGCCGCGGAACCTGCCTTCGGGATACCGACCTCGAAGCGTATCTGGCCCATAGCGACTAGTTCTTTCCAGCTTCCTGCTTGTTGAATTCGGGGACGTCGATCTTGAGCACGAAGGTCTCCGCAGGGCCTGTTGGCATGACGCTCAGCGTGATGTCGCAGATGCCCTGCATGCGCTTGTTCGAATCCTTATCGACGAAGAGGTCGTAGCCCAGGATGGTTCCCTGCTCCACCTGTTCGTCGAGCAGGCGCTTCAGTGGCATTTCGATCTGGCCGTCCATGAAGTCGCGTGTGAGTACCTGCCCTGCGACCTGCAGCAGGTAGTGCCGGCAGCAGCGTTCCAGGTAGCGCAGAATGCGGTACGACGTGAAGAACTTCAGCACGCCATACGGATCATCTGCCTGCGTGCGACAGCCGTAAAAACACAGGTGGTTGTCGGCATCGCGGATGATGGGGATGAGCTGCCGCTCCATGGAGAGGTGCTCCATCTGGCCGATGAGCGGCTCGATGCGCGCCTTTGCCGCGCCGTTCACGCGACCGAAGCGCGAACCCACGGGCCCTTGCGCCATGCCCTGCGCGTCGTCGGCACGCGCTACAGCACCGGCAAAGACCATGGACGGCGGCCCATACAGACCATCGCTGATTGCGGAGTCCTTCTCAAACCAGTGCGCCGGCCGCATCTGCAGGTAGCCCATCAGGCACACGTCCGAAGCCGCGGCATCGTCGGGGCGCTTCAGGAACTCATACTTGCCGCCCGGCAGAAAGTTACGCTCCACATTCTTGAAGGAGGTCTCGTCGTCCAGGTCGCCGATCAGCAGCATGCCCCACGTATTTGCCAGCACTTCAAGCTTTTCGCGAATGGGCTGCGGATAGTACCCCGGCACCACGAGGTTGCAGATGTCATCGCGGAAGTTGAAGTTGTCGTTCCGCTGAGTGACGAAGTGCTCAATGGCAGCGATGTTCATGGAAAACACATCTTCCATTGCCTTAGGGTCGGCGTTCAGAAGGTACAGCTCCACCGGCTTGCGCACCTTGCCATCATTGACCTTGGAGTTTTCGAAAAATAACTGCAGTTGTCGATACGAAAGCTCGATCGGACGGATCTGCTCAAAGATCTGGGCCAGCAACTCATCGCGCACACTCTCTGCGCTGTCAATCTGCCCCTGCAGTTTCTTCACCGTCTGCTCGTAGCTGTCGGCGGCGCTGATGAGCTGTTCGAAGTTCGTTAGCTGGCCGAGGAATTCCTTAGCGGAGCTGGCCGAAAAGATACTCGCGATGTCGCGCCTTTCGTTTGTCAGGCCGGGGTGCAGGTCGGCAAAGATATCCTGCAGCAGCTCGCGCGCGGGACTATTGCCGAGGATCTGTTCGGTAGTGCGGGTCGCTGTCTGTGTCTCTGCCATGGCCTACTTTTCCCCTTCTGCTACGCGCTGTAGTTCGTTGCGTAGCTTACCAAGCGCTTCCACAATCTCCTGCCGCTGCCCGGCATTGCCCCACGCGCGACGAACGGCCGGGAGCTTCCAGCGATCTTTCAATCGATACAGCAGATCGATGTTGGTTTTCAGGTCCGCAAGGTCGTTGCGCAGGAAGTGTGATTCCCCATCCGCATCCTTGACTTCCTGCCGCTTCTGCAAGTTTTCCGGGTCGAAGTCCTTGATCGAACGGAATTCGAAGTCCGCGCGAAACTCCGCTTCCTCTTTGCCTGCGTAGCCCTGGAACTTGAGCTTTGGCTCGAACTTGCGGAATGCATCGCCCAGGTCTTCTACCTTGGTCAGATCTTCTGTTTCGGATGCAGCCTCGCCGCCGACCCGGTCAAGCGTCATGGGCATCATCGCTGCCGCGGTGGAAGTTGGGACCTTGCGAACCGCGGCAGTCACTCCCTTGCGTACTACCTTTACCAGTGGCATAGAACTCTCCTGTTCGGGCGGAGCTAGTCGAAACTGAGGCGCGTTTTGGAAAACTCGCCGCGAGGCTGAATCTGAGTCGTTTGCGCTGCAGAACGTTGCAGCGGGCTTGCGCTTTGCGCCTCCGGCGTAAAGCCGGATGGAAGATTACCGGTCGAACGAACTTTAACCCCAGAGGCAGATGTTACGCCAGACCGCTCGCCGCTCCAGCGCTGGGTCGGCTCGGGTGTCGTGCCGCTGAACCGATCTCCCCAGATCAGCCGGGGCAGCCAGAACCACAGCATCAGCAACACTGCCGCGGCAGCCAGATACAGGAGCGCGTGAATGAGCAACACCGCCCATCCCGCCGTGGGTGTTGGATGGGTGGCGATCAGGCTGCGCAGCTCCTCCGGCGTCGCCTTCCGATCGAACACAGGAGAGTTCGTCGCAGGCGTCAGCAGCCGCATCATGGGCGACGTCAGCACCACCCCCTCGACAGCATGAAAGCTGGCCGTCCATTGCGGGTCCTGGCCTATCAGGGCTGTACGGTTGTCTTCGGGCAGAACCCACGTCACGGTAATGGAATGGCTGGTTGCGGTACGGCTGACATGCAGTGCTTCCAGCAACTGGTTGGCATCGCCCGCGTAAAAGAAACGCGTGGACAGCCGCTGCAACGCGCTCGTATCAATTGCGCTGCGATCGCCGAAGCCAATGCCGATCGTATCCAGATGCGACGCCTGCACCTGCGCAACCGCCTGTTGCAGACCCAGGTCTCCGTTCAGCAATAACGGATCGTCCCCTGGCGTCACTTCGTTTTTCCCGTCCGTCATCACGATGAGGTGCGGCTGCAACTCCTGGCTGCCACTGCCCTCGTGCTGCAGGGTGCCGACTTCGGCCTGCAGCGCCTGGCTGCCGGAAAATACCGCCTGGTATAGCGCCGTGTTGTTCTTCGGGCCGGGTGAGGGCAGCGCATTCAACTGCGCCAGAGCGTCGCTTCGACGAGACGCAAACACCGCCGCTCGGATCGTCGACACCACATTGTGGCTCTCGAACGGAACGATGGCAATGCGGTCCGACCCTTCCTGCATGCCCTGCAGGAACTGGGCGATGGCACCCTTGGCTGCCTGGAATCGCGAACCTCTTCCCGCGATCGGGTCGTTCATGCTGCCGCTGATATCCACCAGCAGCAACACCACGTTCGTGTGCTGCGCGGCGTCAGGACCGTTACCGGATGATGCGAAAAATGGGGAGGTCTGACCGGCAGCTCCTGCAATCGTAAATGCACCGGCAAGTTGTGCCTGCGGCGGCAAGGCTACCGGCACCGGTGCTCCATTCGTGTCAGCAGGCGTCACCTGCACCGACGCACAGGGCGAAAGCGACACCGGTGCGCAATCCACCAGCATCGGCTGCGAGATGACGGCCAAAGACGTCGGCCGGGCGGTCGGCGCCAGTTGTGCCTTCAGGCCGGCGGCGCCAAGCAGGGCGGCGATACCGAGCAGGGCGGATCGCGAAAAGAGTGTCATGCTTCCCCCTTTCGCTTGCTCTCGAACCGTAGCGCCGTGCGACCGATCAACAAGTCGTCCAGCGGATGCAATTCCTGCGAACTCAGCACCGTCTTGCCCTTAATCCGCAGAACGTACTTTGCGACACCCTCAGAACCACCCGCGTCCGGATGCCGTGCGATAAAGAACCGGCCATCTTTTGAAAACACAACTGCATGCCGTGGCGCGATCGCCGCATCGGGAATCACAATGTCCGCCCCTTGCTGGAAACGCGTCCCGCCCTGCACCGTCATCGCACTTCCAAGCACATAGGAATCTTCCACGTTCAGATCCCAGATCGTGCTGACCTTGCCAAGCTTGTTCTGCGCACGTGCATCGCCTGAGCTGACGAAACGCATACTTCCCTCGCGCACAAGCACCGGCGCAATTCCCGCGCCGAAACCCGTACCCGCGCCCGCAATCATCAACGCAGACATGCCAATTCCTGCGGAGATGTGCGGTGCAAATAGCACAAAGAAGAGTCCCGCGAGCAATCCGCCGACCAGTCCACCGGCGTAGGTATGCAGAATGCGGGCGCGGTTCGTTTTGATCCAGCGCAGTCCCAGGCCAAGCCCGATGAGGGAAAAACACAAGGCCCACACTGCGATGCGTGCAAGGGTCGGCGACGTCGGTGCCACACCCTGGTGCAAACCGTAGGCCAGCAATGCGGCGATTGCGGCCGCGATTCCACCACACAGGAAGCCGAAGCCTACCGAGGAAGCACGCATGCTACCGAGAAGCAGCTTGTCGAAATATAAAAATAAGCAGATGGCACAGACGATACCAAAGAACAGCAGCGTTATCGTGTCGGGTACCCAACCTTTGCCGGATGCCGCGAGCGCCACCATCGCCAGCTCGCTTCCAACAGAAGCAATCATTCCAGCAGCCATGCCTGCGAGCGTGGTGAAGAACAGGCCTCTGTAAAGACTCATAGGAGAAACTCTAACAGTCGCGAAACTCAGAACGTCCAATTCGCTTGTGCGATACCGGCTGTACTTGTAGCCGGTAGGAGGATGAGAGGATTGGGAGAGTTGTCCGAGGTTTGCGATTTGTTTTCCGCTTTTCCAGCCTTTCGTAACCTTAATGTCGCAAGTCTCGGTATCGTTGTGATTGGGGCAGGAGCTCTTGGTTCAGAGTTGGCACTTCTGCTTGCAAAAAGTGAGATATCAAAGGTATTACTTCTTGATCCAGGTCATCTGGAAAGGCGAAATCTGGCAAGCAGCACCTTTCTCTCTCAAGCCTTCGCACAGGATGAGTCGCCGGAGACCTCGCTGTTCAAGGCACATTTGCTCCAGGCGGAAGCAGCCCGAAGTTGGAAACTCTCCTGGAGCGGTACCGTAGCGGAAATCGCGGATACCGGCCTTGCCACCCTTGCGGACTACGATGTGCTCTGCTGCTGCACGGACAGTGCCCTGTCGCGAGCGGAGACGGCACTCGCAGCGCGCCTGCTCGGCATGCCAATGCTTGATTGCGGCGTCTTTGGAGACGGTATCAGCAAAGGTCGCGTCACATGGTTCGCTACGCAACAGAACGCAGCTTGCTACTTGTGTGGCATGACCGAAAACCGGCGGGCCGAGTTGCTGGCCTACGCGGCCTCTGCATCGCTGGGCTGCGCTCCCTCGCCCCACGACATTCCCATGACCGGAACCACCAGCGCCGTGCAACAGACCGCGCGCAAGGCAATGGACTTATTGGAACACTTTCTTCCTGGAACATCCCCACCATGTTCCACTTCGTGGCAATTGTCACATGACTCAACTTCCGGTGTCTGGTCCAGCAACACCATTGTCCTTCCTTATAGTGAACTCTGCCCCTGGCACGATCCCCTTCCCGCTCCGTTGGTTTCCCTGCCATGGGACGAGCCCATCGCTACAAGTCTGCAGCGGCATTTTCCCGACAATACCCACCCGGTTTTGCAGTTGCACTGGCCCATCTGCACCCGTGCGGTCTGCAGACACTGCGGTACTGCCATGACTCCGATGCACCGTGTCGCGTGGGTACGCCGCAGATTACACTGCAGTCACTGCAACAGCCTGGGCACCCTTGAACCCTTAGCCTGCGTCAGTACTTTAGCACTGCACGATTCACTCGCCGCCTGCACACCGCGGCAGCTTCATTTGCCAGAGCACCATCTTTACCATCTTCGCCACACCATCACGTTCTCCATGCCAAGAAAGGAGCCAGAATGAACCACCGTCTTGAGCGAATTGCCATGCTTGCGGGAGTGTTCGTTCTGCTGGGCTCACTGCAGTTCGTCGCCAGCCTGGGCGGCGCCGTCGTCGCTCTTCCGGTTGCGTTGCTGCTTGGTCTCGCCGCCACGTGGATCTGGCTTCACTTCGAGCTGCCTATCGGTGCCGTCTGGGTGCCGCCGGTCGTCTGCGCCGCAGCCGTTCTGCTCAGCGGTGCCCTTGTCGAAATCACCTTCCGCCGCGACTTCGCGGAATGGTTCGCTTTCATCCCCGCGGCACTGGGCAGCGTTGTCATGCTCGCCGTGCTGCGTCGCGCCAGCGCCCGCTGCGGTCTGTGCCACCGCAGCCTCGCTTCGCAGGATGTGGTCTTCACCTGTCCTCGCTGCACCATGACGGTCTGCGACGAAACCTGCTGGAGCTTTGAACACCGTCGCTGCCAGCTTTGCCTGCAGCAGCGCGTTCCCCTGCTGCCGCCGCAGGAAAGCTGGTGGCTGCGCGCCACCGGCCCACGCTTTCAGCATGACCGCTGCCAGATCTGCCACGGCACCGCAGCCGAGGTCGACCTGCGAAGCTGCCCCCATTGCCGGCGCGCCCAGTGCCGCGACTGTTGGGACTTCAACAACGGCGAATGTTCCCGCTGCTGTGCAGCCCTCCCCGATCTGCCCGCATCGCTTACGGCAACGGTCCCGCAACTCGTCACCAACGGCTCCATTCGTCCTATCTGAACTCCTGAGAGGATCCATGCCTAAATACCAGATGTACTTCGACACAGTCAGCGGCGAAACCAAGTACAACGTCGACATCGACGAACGCGAAACACTCGACATGGTTCTTGAAGAAATCCTCTTCGACCTACGCGAGCGTGGTGCCATGCTCAAGGGCGACGGCGAACCCGAGGTCGTCTGGAACGGCATGAGCCTCGACTTCGCCAAACCGCTCGAAGGCCAGGGTGTCCGCGCCAACGACGTGCTTCGCGTCTCAACCATCGCTACCAACGGCTAACCGGGATCGCGCGCGTTGACCACGCTGGAACGCCGCCTCTCCGCGGAATGGGCCCTGCTGCTCGCACTTGTCGAGCGCAATCCAGATCGCCTGCACCGACCCACCGCCCACGATACCTCCTTTTTTGTCACACTCAGCGGTCTAACGGTATCGCTTCCGCACGAAAGTGCAGGCCCGCCCCTCTCTTCTCACGACATCCGCATCGACTACCCAGTACACTTTCCCGCAGTACCCATGGAACTCTACCTTCACACCCCGGTCCTACACCCCAACGTGCACCCGCAGACCGGCTTTGTCTGCCTGTGGGACCGCCACCGTGTCAGCAACACGGTCGAGCACGCCCTGCACAAGACCGTCGGCATGCTCAACGGCAGCCTCTACAACCCCAGCGCGCCTCACGTCATGCAGCCCGGGGCACTTCCGCTCCTGCCCCAATCCCCTGCCCCCAGATGCCTTCTTGTCGGCGTCGAATACACACAGCCATGGCTCGACGCCATGCCGCCCTCGGTAGGCAGAAAGAGCCGGCTCTCATGAGCATGCTCGGCCTGGAAAAACTTCATCCTTCCCCCCTTGTCAGCGCACCGGCCTCGGACGATCCCACGGAGCGCGTACCCGGGCAATCCACCAGGCCCGCGCCTACCCCACCCCACGGCACTTTGCCGGGTCGCCCTAACATCCAAGCCATGGGCAACCGCCTCCAGCTCCTTCTCGGCAGCCGCTTTGAAGTTCTGCAGACCGTCGCCATCGGCGGCATGGCTACCATCTTCCAGCTTCGCCACCGCCTGCACCACGGCCTCTTCGTCGCAAAGGTCCTGCACCCTGAGCTGGCCGTCCGCCCCGGTGTCCTGCGCAGCTTCCGCACAGAAGCCATCCACGCCGCACGCCTCGGCGCTCACCCGAACGCCGTTCCCATCTTCGACTTCGGCGAGCTTGACGGCCTCTTCTTCATGCTCATGCCCTTTATTGAAGGCGAAGACCTCGACCAAATTCTGCATCGCTCTGGGCCACTTTCGCGGCCTGAGGTGCTTCAGCTCGCCGCCCAGATCAGCAGCCTTCTCAGCCACTCGGAAACCGCCGGCATCACTCACTGCGACATCACCCCGGGCAACATCCGCCTCGATAGCTTCGGCCGCTATCGCCTGCTCGACTTCGGCATTTCTCGCTCCGCGGCGCAGGACGAACAGCCACTCGCCGGCGGCACACCACTCTACGCCAGCCCGGAGCAGCTCCAGGGCCGGTCGACAGATATCCGCAGCGATCTCTACTCCCTTGGTACCGTCCTCGCCGAAGCCCTCACCGCCACGCCGCTATTTCTAGGCAGCTCTATGGCAGACATCAAGCGCCGCCACTTGGAAGGCGACTGGACCATGCCCGCCACGCTCGAAGAAGACGACCCTTTCGCCAGACTTCTGCGCGCCCTGCTCGCCATTGAGCCTTCAAGCCGTCTCCAAAGTGCCTTCGAACTCAGTGGCGTACTCGATGCCCTCGGGCACACCCGGCCTGAATTTCGCACATCCCTTCCCCGGCGCGTCGCCAGCGCCGCTCCCGATTTGACTCGACGACGCCTAAGCAGCTAACTCCGCAAGCGACCGTACACCCTGCTTTAAAGCCAAGTGTGCCGGCTCGGGTGTCACTTTCAGAAATATTTGGGTTCTGGCACACATTTGGTGAAGCTTTTGTTAGCGGAGACGAACGCTTGTCAGAAGCGCTGGTTACACTCCGTTGAGCACGCGTTCGCGGAGCAGATCGAAGCCAGCACGTCCGTACATCTGCCGCTTCAGGAGCTTGAGCCGATGGACCTGCCCTTCGACCATGCCGTTGCTCCACGGCAGTTGCAGGGCGGCCAGAACTGCATCTTTATCGCGATGGACGCCGGGCGAAGGCAGCAAGCAGAGAGTGCTCCGCATCTTCGATCCACTCGGACCAAGCCTGGGCATCGCGCGTGCGTAGCAGGTTGAAGAGCGATCTAGCGACTCGTGCGGTGGACGCCAGCTCGGGTGAGGACTCGCAGAGTGCGACCAGGTACCTGCTTTTAGACGGTTCCACCTTCAACATGAGCCAGGCGATCTGTTGTGGCGAGACCGGATGGACTCTCTTCGACATCGTCACGCCATGACGGTTCTGCCGGCGTCCGAAGCGCTGGCGTAACCAGTTCCAAACGGTGGGCAGCTGGCCTTCGAACCCCTGCTGGCTGATCTCCCGCCATAGCTGCGACACGTTCGTACAGCCCTCGCTTACCCGCTTCGAGAGATAAGGGCTGAACGCATCTACTGAGCTTGGAAAGATGCGACGCTTGCGTTCCGGGAAGACACCGCAAGCAGCCCAACGCTGAACGGTGCGAAGGATTACGCCGACTCTTCGCGACGCCTCTGATTGACTCGCACCGTTCCGGATCAGCGTTGGCGAAGGAACTGGCACGGTCGCGGCTGACGACCTCGATGGTTGGGTGCTGGATCAGCCATGCCGCCACGGCCGCTGTGTCGCGCGTCGGCAGCAGGTCTATCACCTTGCCGCGTTCTAGATCGCAGAGGATGGTCCCGTACCGATGCCCTTTCTTCCACGCCCACTCGTCGATGCCGAGAACACGTGGCGCGCAGGAAGGCGGTGCCGACTTCTGGCGAAGACCGCGCAAGAGCGAGGTTCGACCGGCGAGTAGACCGAGTTTACGCGCGAGGCTGGAGTGCCCGGCTTGAACTGTGCCAGTGGAGAAGAGAGAACTGGACAAGGA